>NZ_JBHVER010000062.1:0-38206 GCF_042802195.1 Kitasatospora sp. NPDC057500
GGTGGCTTCCGTCGGGACGACCGTCCGGGTGGGTTCCGTCGTGATGACCGTGACGACCGTCCGCGTCGCGACGACCGTCCGTTCCGGGACCGCGATGACCGTGGTGGCGACCGCGGCGGTTTCCGTCGTGACGACCGTCCGTCGGGCGGGTACGGCCGGGACCGTGACGACCGCGGTGGCGACCGCGGCGGCTTCCGCCGTGACGACCGCCCCTACGGCGACCGTGGCGGGTTCCGCCGCGATGACCGCCCGGGTGGCTACGACCGTGGTGGCCGTGACGACCGTGGTGGCGACCGCGGTGGCTTCCGTCGGGACGACCGGGGCGACCGCCCGGCCGGCGGCGGTTTCCGTCGTGACGACCGTCCGTCGGGTGGCTTCGGTCGGGACCGTGACGACCGTGGTGGCGAGCGCGGCGGTTTCCGTCGTGACGACCGTCCGGCTGGTGGCGGTTTCCGCCGTGACGACCGGGGCGACCGCCCGGCCGGCGGTGGCTTCCGTCGGGACGACCGTCCGGGTGGGTTCCGTCGTGATGACCGTGACGACCGTCCGCGTCGCGACGACCGTCCGTTCCGGGACCGCGACGACCGTGGTGGCGACCGCGGCGGCTTCCGCCGTGACGACCGGGGCGACCGCGGCGGTTTCCGGGGCGGCCGTGACGAGCGCGGTGGCGACCGTGGCGGCTTCCGCCGTGACGACCGGGGTGACCGCGGTGGCTTCCGTGGCGGGCGCGACGACCGTGGCGGCTACCGCGGTGGCCGTGACGAGCGCGGTGGCCGGGACCAGGACGACCGCCGGGGCAACTACGAGCCGGTCAAGCGCCTGCCGATCCCGGAGGACGTCACCGGCTTCGAGATCGACGCGGATGTGCGCCAGGAGCTCAAGAGCCTGCCCAAGACGCTCGCCGACGATGTCGCCCGCAACCTGGTGATGGTCGCCCGCCTGCTCGACAGCGAGCCGGAGGAGGCCTACCAGTACTCGCGCGTCGCGCTGCGGCTCGCCTCCCGCGTCGCTGCCGTCCGTGAGGCGGCCGGCTTCGCCTCCTACATGACCCAGCGCTACTCGGAGGCGCTGACCGAGTTCCGCGCCGCCCGCCGGATGACCGGCCGGACGGACCTGTGGCCGGTCATGGCCGACTGCGAGCGCGGCCTGGGCCGCCCGGAGCGGGCGCTGGCGATGGCCGGCGAGCCCGAGGTCAAGCAGCTGGACAAGGCCGGTCAGGTCGAGATGCGCCTGGTCGCGGCCGGTGCGCGTACCGACATGGAGCAGTTCGACGCGGCCGTCGTCACCCTGCAGAGCCCCGAGCTGGCCTCGCCCGCCGTGCACCCGTGGACCGCGCGTCTGCGGTACGCCTACGCCGAGGCGCTGATCGCGGCCGGCCGTGGTGAGGAGGCCCGCGACTGGTTCGCCAAGGCCGTCGAGGCGGACAGCGACGGCACCACCAACGCCGCCGAGCGCCTCGCCGAGATCGACGGCGTGGAGTTCGTGGACGCCCTCGACCCCGAGTTCGCGGACGAGGAGACCGAGCCGGCGGTCGTCGAGCCGGCCAAGCGCAAGGGCGGCGAGGCCTCGGACGAGAAGGTCATCTTCGAGGACGAGGAGGACGTCGAGGAGTACTACGACGAGGACGACCTCGAAATCGACGAGGACTTCGACGGCGTGGTCCCCGAGCGGGCGGAGAAGGCCGATGAGGCCGACGAAGCCGACGAGGCGGCCAAGGACGGCGGCGAGTCCGACAAGTAGGCGTCGGTCCTGACGACGAGTGAGGCCCTGCCGCACCCCGGGAGATCCGGAGTGCGGCAGGGCCTCACTGCGTTCCGGCCGGGCCACCGGCCACCGGCGGCCGGGGCCGGCCACCGGCCGCGTCAGCCGAGTTCGAGGTTGCGCAGCACCAGCCCGGTGGCCGGCTTCGGGCCGAAGGAGGTGGACTTGCGCGGCATGGTGACGCCCTGTTCGGCGAGCCGGCGGACGACGCTCTCCCGCACCGGGTGCAGCAGCACGGCCGTCCCGCCGCTGCGGGCGGCCTCGCGTTCGGCGGCGGCGGCCGTGTGCAGGTAGCCGATGTCGTCGGGGCTGTCGGGGATCCGCCAGGTGTGGTCGAGCAGGGTGGAGTGCAGCACGGTGGCGTCCAGGTGGCGCCACTCCTCGGGCTTGTCGTGCGGCACGGTGGCGTCGAGCAGGGTCTCGTCGGGGTCGCCGACCAGCCGGTAGACGCCGTCCCCGCCGGTCAGCAGGAAGCCGCTGCCGCCGTGGCGCTTCTGCTCGGCGAGCGCCTGGAGGGCGGTGTCCAGCGGGCCGGGGACCTCCTTGACCCGCCACTGGTCGCCGAGCCGCCGCAGGGCCTCGGTGACCGGCAGGCGGTACAGCACCCGGTGGATGGCCCGCACCCGCAGCGGGTAGCGGGCGGTGTCGACGAGCAGCACCAGGCCCCGGTCCCAGGGGCTGCGCGGCAGGTGGCGGTGCTCGCGCTGGAGCCGAAGGTACATCTCCCAGCGGTGGTGGCCGTCGGCGATGAGGGCGCGGCAGGTGGCCAGGTCGCGGCCGACGGCGCCGATCTCGGCGGGGTCGGTGACCGCCCACAGGCGGTGGTGGGTGCCGTCGGAGGTGGTCGTGGTGAGCAGCGGTTCGCCGCCCACCGCGCGTTCGACCACGTCGGACGCGCCGCCGCTGCCGCGGTAGGTGAGCAGCAGCGGTTCGAGGTTGGCCCGGGTGGTGCGCATCAGGCCGACCCGGTCGGCGACCGGCCGGGGCATCACGTCCTCGTGGGGGAGGACCACGCCGGCCTCGTTGCCGCTGATCGCGAGGGCGCCGATCAGGCCGCGCTGCAGCACCTCGGGTGTGTCGTCGGTGGCGGGGACCCGCTGCTCGTAGACGTACAGGGCCGGCACGGGGTCGGCGGCCAGGACGCCCTCGCGCTGCCACTCGCGCAGCAGCCGGGCGGCGTGCCGGTAGCGGGTGTCGCGGTCGGGGCGGTCGCCGGTGTCCTCCGGTTCGGGGCGCGGCAGGATCAGCCGGACGACGTTGTGCGGGTCGGCGGTCTCCAGGTCGAGCCTGCGGCCGGGGTCGACCACGTCGTACGGGGGCGAGGTGACGGCGGCCAGGGCTCCGACCCGGTCGGGGACGTACCTGAGGCCGCGGAAGGGGGACAGGGACAGACCTGCGGTGGCGACGTGCCCGGGATCGCCGGGGCCGCCGTGCGGAGACTCCGCTCCGCTTTCTGCACTGGGTGTGCTCATTCTGGGCATCGTAACCGGGTACGCGTTGTTCAGAGATCGGAACACCCGTGCCGGTCCGGCGGCGGGTGTCGTGGACCGAGGGCGAGGTACGGCGTGGACGAGCGCGACGAGCGGGTGGACGAAGGCGCAGGTGGCGGCACGGCCGGGGCCGTCGGTGGCGGCGGCGTGCCCGGGCAGCAGCGGCGGTCGGGGGATCCGGCGGGGGACGTCTACGAGTGGTTCCGCCGGGGTGTGAAGCTGCTCGCCCAGGGCAATCCGGCGGCGGCCGAGCAGCTGCTGGCGCGGGCGGCCGCGGCGGAGCCGGCCTCGCGCAGCATCCGGGAGGCGCTCGCCCGGGCGCAGTTCGACGCGGGCGCGTACGCGGCGGCGCTGGAGAACTTCCGGGCCGTGGCGCTGGCGGATCCGTCGGACGACTACGCTCAGTTCGGGTGGGGCGTGGCGGCGGCCCGGCTGGGTGACTTCGAGACCTCCGCCGAGCATCTGGCGCTGGCCGTGGCGATGCGGCCGGACATCGACCACTACCGGGCCGCGCTGCGGCAGACCCGGGCGACGCTGGCGGCCCGGGCCGGGGCGTTCGGCCCGCTGCTGCCGGGGGCGCCGGGGTACCTGGAGCCGCCGGCCGGGGCGCAGGACGCGCCGGAGGGCCGGGCTTCCGGACCGGAGCCGGGAACCACGGCGGGCCCGGAGCCGACGGGTGAGCGGGACCGGCGGGACGGCTGAGACCGGACGGCCGGTGCCCGTGGCGCCGACGGCGTCGACCAGCACCGACCAGCACCGACGAGCACCGACGAGCACGACTGACGCGATGAGTGAGGTAGAGCAGGCATGACCGAGACGGCCACCACCGTGCGACGGACCGCCCCGGGCGGCAGCGAGCTGCCGCTGACCGAGGCGTACGACACGGCACTGCTGGACCTCGACGGCGTGGTGTACGCCGGACCGTACGCGATCGAGCACGCCGTGGACTCGCTGGCGGCGGCCCGCGCGGCCGGGATGCGGCTGGCGTACGTGACCAACAACGCCTCCCGCCCGCCCCGGGTGGTGGCCGCGCACCTGAGCGAGCTGGGCGTACCGGCAGAGCCGGCGGATGTGATCAACTCCGCGCAGGCGGCGGCCCGGGTGCTCGCCGACAAGCTGCCGGCCGGTGCGAAGGTGCTGGTCGTGGGCGGGCTGGGGCTGGAGGAGGCGCTGGCCGAGCGCGGGCTGGTCGCCGTCCGGACGCTGGCCGAGGAGCCGCTCGCGGTGGTCCAGGGCTTCGACGCCTCGGTGGGCTGGACGCAGCTGGCGGAGGCCTCGTACGCGGTGCAGTCCGGGCTGCCGTGGGTGGCGTCCAACACCGATGTGACGGTGCCGACCGCGCGCGGCATCGCGCCGGGCAACGGCATGCTGGTGGCGGCCGTGCGGGCGGCGACCGGGGTGGAGCCGGAGGTGGCGGGCAAGCCGCTGCCGCCGATGCACCGGGAGACGGTGCTGCGGACCGGCGCGAAGCGGCCGCTGGTGGTCGGCGACCGGCTGGACACCGACATCGAGGGCGCGTTCAACGGCGGGGTGGACAGCCTGCTGGTCTTCACCGGGGTGACGACGGCGGCGCAGCTGCTGGCGGCCCCGGCCGAGCACCGGCCGACCTATCTGGCGGCGGACCTGCGGGGGCTGCTGACCGGCCATGCGGCGGTCACGGCGCAGCCGGGCGGCGGCTTCTCCTGCGGCGGCTTCGTCGCGACGGCGCAGGACGGCGTGCTGCGGCTGGAGGGCGTCGGCGCGGACCGCTGGGACGGGCTGCGGGCGCTGTGCGCGGCGGCGTGGACCGCGCTGGACGCGGACGGCGGGCCGGCGGACGGCCGGAAGGCGCTGGCCGAGCTCGGGTTCTAGGAGGCCGACCGGCCGGGTCAGAGCAGGGTGCGCAGCCGCAGCAGGTCGCGGAAGCCCGCCTCCAGCCTGACCCGGCCGCCGGCCCAGGCGGAGGCGAAGTTGAGCCGGCCGCCGACCAGGGCGACCAGGTCGTCGCTGCTCATGGTGAGCCGCAGGTCGGCCTTCTCGGTGGGGAGGCCGGGCGCCTCCTTGAGGTCCTGGATGCTGCCCTCGCGCAGCCGCCCGGTGAAGGTGAGGTCGAGGTCGGTGATCCGGCAGCTGAGCGAGCGGTCCAGCCCGGCGGCCTTGCGGACGTCGCCGGTGGCCTTGGCGAGGTTGCGGCTGAGCTGCTCCAGAGCCTCGCGGCACTCCTCGGCGTCGGCCATGGCGGCGGATCCCCTCCTTCGGCGGGCCGCGGCGCTCCGGCGGGTGGCCGGGTCCGGCGGCGGGTGACTGCCGGGCCACGGTACCGCAGGACGTATTTGGCGGTAGCGTCGTCTGTGGGATGCCCGGATTCGTCCGGGCGTCGACGCGACGGAAGCGATGCGCGCAGGCGAATGGGAGGCACCCGGATGCTGCCGAGGACGGTGCGAGGAGCGGTGGTGGCCGCGGCCGTACTGGTGGAGGAGGTCGGCAAGCGCGTCGTCGGGACGGCGGCCGACCTGCTGGAGAAGGGCGGGATCGACGTCGCGGAGGTGGAGCGGCGGCTGGGCGGTCAGTTCCCGCCGTCGGCGAAGTCGCTCCAGACGCTGGCCGAGGAGGCGGTGACCGCCGGCCGGGCCGGGGTGGACCTCGCGGTGGGGGTGGCGCGCGGTGAGGTCGAGAAGGTCTTCGAGCGGGTCGGCGACCAGGTGACCAAGGTGGGCGTGGTGCTGGCCTACCTGGAGAACAAGCTGCGCGAGGTCGAGGAGGACGACGCGGCGGAGCGGGACGGGTCCGCGCCGGCCGCGCCCGCGCCCCGGGCCGGCGGGCTGTTCGGGGAGGGCTGGGAGCAGGAGACGGCGGGTTCGGCGGAGGCCGAGCGGATAGCGGTGGACGAGCCGGTGGAGGTGGACCCGCCGGTGCCGCCGGTCGGCGAGGTCCCCGTCGCGCGGGCCGCCCCGGCGGCTCCGGCTGCCCCCGTCGCCCCGGTGAAGGAGGCGGCGGCCGAGAAGCCGGCCGCCGCGAAGAAGACCACCGGGAAGAAGCCCGCCGCCGCGAAGAAGACCGCGGCCGGGAAGAAGTCGGCCGCGAAGAAGACCGCGGTGAAGAAGACGGCCGTCAAGAAGACCGCGACCGCCAAGCGGACCACGACCGCGCGGAAGGCCGCCGAGGCGGGCCAGGACCAGCCGCCCGCCAAGCGGACCGCGACCAGGAAGACCACCGTGCGCCGGACCACCACGAAGAAGCCCGATGCCTGATCCGCAGCCCCCGACCGATCCCGGTCCCACCCCCGCCCCCGCCCCTGTGCCCGGCGCCGGTGAGCCGCAACCGCTCGGCGTCGAGCTGACCGCCACCGGGCACCCGGCGGTGGACGCCGGCCTGGCCCGGCTGGAGGCGCTGGACGGGGTGCCGACCGACGCGCACCTCGCGGTGTACGAAGATGTCCATCAGCGGCTGGCCGACACGCTGGCCGCCCTCGACCGGGACTGACCGGGCGAACGAGAACCATCCGTAGGAGCTGAAACACCAGTGGCAGTGGCACGACGCCGACTCGACGCGGAGCTGGTCCGCCGCAAGCTGGCCCGGTCGCGGGAGCAGGCCTCCGAGCTGATCGCGGCCGGCCGGGTGACCGTCGGCGGGACCACCGCGACCAAGCCGGCCACCCAGGTGGAGACCTCGGCGGCGGTCGTGGTGGCCAAGGACGAGAACGACCCCGACTACGTCTCGCGCGGCGGCCACAAGCTCGCCGGGGCGTTCGCGGCGTTCCTCCCGCAGGGCCTGGTCGTCGAGGGCCGCCGGGCGCTGGACGCGGGCGCGTCCACCGGCGGGTTCACCGACGTGCTGCTGCGCGCCGGGGCGGCGCACGTACTGGCGGTGGACGTGGGCTACGGGCAGCTGGCCTGGTCGCTGCAGAGCGACGAGCGGGTCACCGTGATGGACCGCACCAACGTCCGCGAGCTCACCCCTGAGATGATCGGCGGCACCGAGGTCGACCTGGTGGTCGGCGACCTGTCGTTCATCTCGCTGGGCCTGGTGCTGCCCGCGCTGGCCGGCTGCGCCGCCGAGGACGCGGACCTGGTGCTGATGGTCAAGCCGCAGTTCGAGATCGGCAAGGAGCGCCTCGGCAGCGGCGGGGTGGTGCGCAGCCCGCAGCTGCGCGCCGAGATGGTGCGCCAGGTGGCGGGGCAGGCGTGGGAGCTCGGGCTGGGCGTGCGGGCGGTCACCGCGAGCCCCCTGCCCGGACCGTCCGGAAATGTCGAGTACTTCCTGTGGATGCGCCGGGACGCGCCCCCGTTGGACCCCGCGGAGGCGGACCGGGCCGTCGCCGAGGGCCCCCGATAGGGTGCTCTGGGGACGTCCGGTCCGTCATGCTGGGTGGCGCGGCCGTACCGGGCCGACGGGGACCCGGCCGGCGTAGGGAGAGGGCAGCGGGCATGAGTGATGAACGTACGGTCTTCCTGATCGCGCACACGGGCCGCGAGGCGGCACTGCGCAGCGTCGAAGGACTGGTGCACGGCCTGCTCAAGGCGGGGATCCGGATCAGACTGCTGGCGGCCGAGGCCGTCGACCTGGACCTGCCGACCGGGGTGGAGACGGTGGCCGGCGGCCCGGGCGCGGCGGACGGCTGCGAGCTGATCCTGGTCGCGGGCGGGGACGGGACGCTGCTGCGCGGGGCCGAGCTGGCCCGCGAGCACGGCCTGCCGATGCTCGGCATCAACCTGGGCCGGGTCGGGTTCCTGGCCGAGGCGGAGCGGGACGACCTGGCGGTGGTGGTCGAGCGGGTGGTCGAGGCGGACTACGAGGTCGAGGAGCGGATGACCCTCGACGTGATCGTCCGCACCAACGGCGACGTGGTGCACCACGACTGGGCGTTGAACGAGGCCTCGATCGAGAAGGCGGCCCGGGAGCGGATGCTGGAGGTGGTGACCGAGGTGGACGGCCGTCCGGTCTCCAACTTCGGCTGCGACGGGGTGGTGTGCGCCACGCCGACCGGGTCGACCGCGTACGCGTTCTCCGGCGGCGGGCCGGTGGTCTGGCCGGAGGTGGAGGCGCTGCTGATGGTGCCGATCAGCGCGCACGCGCTGTTCGCCCGCCCGCTGGTGACCTCGCCGGACTCGGTGCTGGCGGTGGAGGTGCAGCCGAAGACCCCGCACGGGGTGCTGTGGTGCGACGGCCGGCGCTCGGTGGAACTGCCCGCCGGGGCACGGGTCGAGGTCCGCCGGGGGCAGACCCCGGTGCGGCTGGCCCGGC
Source organism: Kitasatospora sp. NPDC057500 (assembly GCF_042802195.1). NCBI lineage: Bacteria > Bacillati > Actinomycetota > Actinomycetes > Kitasatosporales > Streptomycetaceae > Kitasatospora > Kitasatospora sp. NPDC057500. The sequence continues at coordinate 8,475 of NZ_JBHVER010000062.1, forward strand.
TGCACCGGGCGCCGTTCACCGACCGGCTGGTGGCGAAGTTCGCGCTGCCGGTGACCGGCTGGCGCGGCCGGGCCGACACCCAGTGACCGCCCCGCTCTGACGGCCCGCCCGTGGCGGCGGGCCGTCAGACCGCGAGGGGCTGGGTGTCGTCGGAGCCCTGCCAGCGGCCCTCCTCCTCGGCGCGGACGGCGACCTCGGCGAGCCGGCGGACGGCGTCCGGCGCGGCGGGGGCGGCCACGGTGAGCGGGATCCGGATGTGGTGCTCGAAGGCGCCGTCGGAGCCGAACCGGTTGCCGGCGGCGATCCGGACCCCGGCGCGCTCTCCGGCGCGGGCCAGCGCCGCGCCGGAGACCCCGCCGGTGGCGACCCAGAGCGACAGCCCGCCCGGCGGCAGGGCGAACCGCCAGTGCGGCAGCTGCTCGCGCAGGGCGGCGTCCAGCGCCCCGGCGGTGTCCCGCAGCCGGGCCAGCTGGTGGGCACGGACGGCCGGCAGGTCCCCGGTCAGCAGCTCGGCGGCGATCAGCTGGTCCAGGACGGGCGCGCCGACGTCGCTGTAGACCCGGGTGGTGGCCAGCCGGCGGACGAGGGCGGGCGCGGCGCGCACCCAGCCGATCCGCAGGCCGCCCCAGAGCAGCTTGCCGGCCGAGCCGACGGTGACCACCTGGGCGGCGCGGTCCAGGGCCGCCGTGGGGCGGGGCGGGGTGACGCCCTCGGGCAGGCCCCAGCCGAGTTCGGCGGTGGTCTCGTCGGCCAGTACGACGGTGCCGGCGGAGCGGGCGGCGGCGAGCAGCTCGCGCCGCTGCTCCTCGTCGATCAGCGCGCCGGTGGGGTTGTGGAAGTCGGGGATGACGTAGGCGGCCTTGGGCGCGGCCCCGCTCAGCACCCGGCGCCACTCGGCGAGGTCCCACGTGAACGCGGGGGTGAGCGGGACGGGGACCAGCCGGGCCTCGTTGAGCCGCAGGGCCTGGAGGGTGTGCGCGTAGCTGGGCGCCTCGACGGCGACCCGGTCGCCGCGGCCGAGCAGGGCCTGGCGGACCAGGTGCAGGGCGCCCATCGCGCCGATGGTGATCAGGATCTGGTCGGGCGTGGTCGGCAGTCCGCGCTCGGTGAAGCGGCGGGCGACCGCCTCGCGCAGCACCGGGACGCCGGTCGGGTAGTGGCCGTGCCCGGCGGCGTACGCGGGCAGCTGCTCGACGGCGCGGGCGGCGGCCGCGGAGAGGAAGGGCTGCGGGGCGGGCAGCGCGGCGACCCCGAGGTCCAGGGTGCGCCCCTGCTCGTCCGGCGGCACCGGGTGCAGGGCGTCGCTGGGCGGGGCCGAGCCCTCGGGCAGGGCGGTCCAGCTGCCGGAGCCGCGGCGGCTGCGCAGGTAGCCGTCGGCCCGCAGCGCCTCGTAGGCGGTGGCCACGGTGGTGCGGCTGAGCCGCAGGGCGAGGGCCAGCTCGCGTTCGGCGGGCAGCCGGGCGCCGACCGGCAGCCGGCCCTCGGAGACCAGCAGCCGGACCTGGGCGGCCAGCGTGCGGTAGGCGGGGCGGCGGGCGGCGCCGGCCGGCTCGGGCAGCCGCGCGGTGGCGAGCAGCCGGGCGAGCGCCGCGGAGGTGACGGTGGTCTGCCAGTCGGCCATGGCTCATCAGTCCACTTGCTGGGGATTGGCCCTGTCGCGGGCCGTATTGGCCTGGCCATCATGGCAGGGCGGCCGTTGAGTCCGCCACCGTCGGGCTTCGCGCCACGGCGGTGCAGCACCACCTGCTCGGAGATTCCATGGCCACCAGCGTGAGCACCCGCCCGTCCCCGTCCCCGTCCGGCGACCCCGAGCGCCCGGGCCTCGCCGTCCGCGTGCTGGGCGACACCCACGCCCTCGGCCGCCGGCTGCCGCAGCTGTTCGGCGGCCTCGCGCTCTACGGGGCCAGCATGGGCCTGATGCTCCGCTCCGGCCTCGGGCTCGACCCCTGGGACGTCTTCCACCAGGGCTTGCAGGGCACCTTCGGGCTCTCGGTGGGCGCCTGGGTGACGATCTGCGGCGCGCTGGTGCTGCTGCTGTGGATTCCGCTGCGGCAGCTGCCGGGCCTCGGCACCGTCGCCAATGTGCTGGTGATCGGCGCCGCCATGGACGCCACGGTGAGCCTCGTCGACGCCCCCGGGGCGCTGCCGGCGCGGATCGCGCTGATGACGGGCGCGATCGTGCTCAACGGCCTGGCCACCGGCCTCTACATCGGCGCCCGGCTCGGCCCGGGACCGCGCGACGGCCTGATGACCGGCCTGCACCGGCGCACCGGCGGCTCGCTGCGGCTGATCCGCACCGGCATCGAGCTGATCGTGCTGGCCGCCGGCTTCCTGCTCGGCGGCACCGTCGGCATCGGCACCGTCGCCTACGCGCTGGCCATCGGCCCCCTCGCGCAGTTCTTCCTGCCCTGGTGCACCGTCCCCACCGCGGCCCGGCGGGCCGGGCGCGCGGAGGGGGCCGTCGACTCCCGGAAGGGGTGAACTTCCGGGTACGGAGTTGCCGCGCGTCGTTGTCGCTCGTCGCGCGGCGGGGGCGGAACCTCGTAAGGTCGTCTCCGTGTTGGACGAGATGCGGATACGGGATCTTGGGGTCATCGACGACGCGGTCGTCGAGCTCGCCCCCGGCTTCACCGCCGTGACCGGCGAGACCGGCGCCGGCAAGACCATGGTGGTGACCAGCCTCGGCCTGCTGCTCGGCGGCCGCGCCGACCCGGGCCTGGTACGCAACGGCAGTGCCCGCGCGGTCGTCGAGGGCCGCCTCGAACTGCCCGCCGGCTCCCCGGTGGCGGCCCGGGCGGTGGAGGCGGGCGCCGAACTGGACGACGGCGCGCTGCTGATCAGCCGGACCGTCTCCGCCGAGGGGCGCTCCCGCGCCCACGTCGGCGGCCGGTCCGTCCCGGTCGGCCTGCTCGCCGAACTCGGCGAGGACCTGATCGCGGTGCACGGCCAGACCGATCAGCAGCGGCTGCTGCGCCCGGCCCGCCAGCGCGGCGCCCTGGACCGGTACGCGGGCGAGTCCGTCGCCGAGCTGCTGGCCCGCTACCGCGAGGTCTACCGCCGGCTGCGCGAGGTCTCCGCCACCCTGGAGGAGCTGACCACCCGGGCCCGCGAGCGCGCCCAGGAGGCCGACCTGCTGCGCTTCGGCCTGGACGAGGTCGCCGCCGCCGAACCGGTGGCCGGCGAGGACGAGGAGCTGTCCGCCGAGGCCGAGCGGCTCGGCCACGCCGACGCGCTCTCCTCCGCCGCCACCCTGGCGCACGCCGCGCTGGCCGGCGACCCGGCCGACCCGGAGGCGCTGGACGCGGGCACCCTGCTCGCCCAGGCCCGCCGCGCGGTGGAGGCCGTCCGCCACCACGACGAGCGGCTCGCCGCCCTCGCCGACCGCCTCAACGAGGTCGGCTACCTGCTCGCGGACGTCGCCGGCGACCTGGCCGGCTACGCCGACGACCTGGACGCCGACCCGGTGCGCCTCGCCGCCGTCGAGGACCGCCGGGCCGTCCTGGCCCAGCTGCTGCGCAAGTACGGCGGCCCCGAGAACACCCTGGCCGAGGTGATCGCCTGGGCCGAGGCCGGATCCGCGCGGCTCACGGAGCTCGACGGCGACGACGAGCGGATCGACGAGCTCGGCGCACAGGAGACCGCGCTGCGCGCCGAGTTGGCCGACCTCGCGGCCGAGGTGTCGGCCGCCCGGCAGGCCGCCGCGGGGCGCTTCGCGGAGGCCGTCTCCGCCGAGCTCGCCGAGCTGGCGATGCCGCACGCCCGGGTGACCTTCGCGATCAGCCGGCTGGACGACCTGTCCGGGATCGAGATCGAGGGCCGCACCGTCGCCTACGGCCCGCACGGCGTGGACGAGGTCGAGGTGCTGCTCGCCCCGCACCCCGGCGCCCAGCCCCGGCCGATCGCCAAGGGCGCCTCGGGCGGCGAGCTGTCCCGGGTGATGCTCGCCGTCGAGGTGGTCTTCGCCGGTGCCGACCCCGTCCCCACCTACCTGTTCGACGAGGTGGACGCGGGCGTCGGCGGCAAGGCGGCGGTCGAGATCGGCCGCCGGCTCGCCAAGCTGGCCGAGAGCGCCCAGGTCGTCGTGGTCACCCACCTGCCGCAGGTGGCGGCCTTCGCCGACCGCCACCTGGTGGTCGAGAAGACCCACGACGGCACCGTGACCCGCAGCGGCGTCAAGGTGCTGAGCGACGAGGAGCGGGTGCGCGAGCTCTCCCGGATGCTGGCCGGCCTGGAGGATTCCGAGCTGGGCCGGGCACACGCCGAGGAGCTGCTCGCCGCGGCCCGCGCCCCCCGGCGCCGCTAGTCGGAGGCCCGGTCCGCTCCGGCGGCCCTCACGGACCGGCCACGACGCGCCCCGCCGGGGGCGCCGACTGTCCAAGAGGGCCGCCGACCTGGCATGGTGGCCGCTGGACACTGGCCTTCCTGTCCCGAGCGCCGCCGGAGGGAAACCCCCGTCCGGGGCGCGCGTAGCTGATCGAGTCGGATGCGAGACGACGTGGACCATTCCGCCGCCCGGGCCGCCGCGGCCACCCCCGAACCGGGGCAGCTCAGCGTGGTGCTCGTCCTGGCCGCCAGTACGGGCGGCATCGGTGCGCATGTGCGCTCCCTGGCACAGGGCCTGGTCGCGCACGGAGTGACCGTCACGGTGTGCGCCCCCGCCGGCGCGGACGCGCTGTTCGGCTTCTCCCGCACCGGCGCCCGGTTCCACCTGGTCGACATCACCCCGACCGCGGGCGCCCGCAGCGACGCCACCGCCATCGGCGAACTGCGCCGGGCGTTCACCGGCGCCGACGTGGTGCACGCCCACGGCCTGCGCGCGGCGCTGCTGTCCGACCTCGCGCTGCGCACCGCGGGCCGCTTCCCGGGCCTGCGCCCGGAGACGCCGCTGGTGGTCACCGCGCACCACGCGCTGCTCGCCACCGGTATGGAGCGCCGGCTCCAGCGGCTGATGGAGCGCCGGGTGGCGCGCGCCGCCGACCTGGTGCTCGGCGCCTCCTCGGACCTGGTGGCCCGGGCCCGCGAGCTCGGCGCCACCGACGCCAGGCTCGGCCCGGTCGCCGCGCCGCCGATGCCCGAGGGCCGGCTGGAGCGCGCGCAGGCCCGGGCGGCGCTGCTCGGCGGGGGGCCGGACCGCCCGCTGGTGCTCGCGGTCGGCCGGCTCGTCCCGCAGAAGGCGTTCGGGCTGCTGCTGGACGCCACCGGGGAGCTGTCCGCGGCGGACCCGCAGCCGCTGCTGCTGCTCGCCGGGGACGGCCCGGAGGCCGCCGGGCTGCGTGAGCGGGTGGCGGCCGAGAAGCTGCCGGTGCGGCTGCTCGGCTACCGCACCGACGTGCCCGACCTGCTGGCCGCCGCCGACGTGCTGGTGGTCTCCAGCCGCTGGGAGGCCCGCTCGCTGGTGGTCCAGGAGGCGATGCGGGCAGGCGTGCCGGTGGTGGCCACGGCCGTCGGCGGCATCCCCGAACTGGTCGGCGACGCCGCCGTGCTGGTCCCGCCCGGTGACGCGGCGGCGATCGGCCGGGCGGTGCGCGCACTGCTGGCCGACCCGGCGCGCCGCGAGCGCCTGGTGGCGGCCGGCCGGCAGCAGGCGGACACCTGGCCGGACGAGGCCGCCACCGTCGCCCAGGTGCTCAGCACCTACGACGAGCTGGTGCAGCGCAACCGGTAGCCGTCCGGCGGATTCAGACGGTGGCCTGCTCGCCGGCCCGGTCGGCGGCCAGGCCGTCCGGCTGGGCGGAGAGGTAGGCGCCGCCGCAGGCGGTCAGCCGCAGCGCGGTGTCGATCAGCGGGACGTGGCTGAACGCCTGCGGGAAGTTGCCGACCTGCCGCTTGAGCCGCGGGTCCCACTCCTCGGCGAGCAGCCCGAGGTCGTTGCGCAGCGACAGCAGCCGGTCGAACAGCTCGCGCGCCTCCTGCACCCGGCCGATCATCGCGAGGTCGTCGGCGAGCCAGAACGAGCAGGCCAGGAAGGCGCCCTCGTGGCCGGAGAGGCCGTCGACGTTGTTGCCGCTCTCGTCGTGCGTCGGGTAGCGCAGCACGAAGCCGTCCTCGGTGGCGAGTTCGCGCTGGATCGCCTCGATGGTGCCGATGACGCGCTTGTCGTCCGGGGGCAGGAAGCCGACCTGCGGGATGAGCAGCAGCGAGGCGTCCAGCTCCTTGCCGCCGTAGTACTGGGTGAAGGTGTTGCGGCCCGGGTCGTAGCCCCGCTCGCAGACGTCCCGGTGGATGGTGTCGCGCAGTTCCCGCCAGCGCTCCAGGTGGCCGCCGTCCGGCGCGTCCTCGGGGGTCTGCTCCAGCAGCTTGATGGTGCGGTCGACGGCCACCCAGGCCATCACCTTGGAGTGGACGAAGTGCCGGCGCGGGCCGCGCACCTCCCAGATGCCCTCGTCCGGCTCCTGCCAGTGCTCCTCCAGGTACTCGATGAGCCGCAGCTGGAGGTGGTGGGCGTGGTCGTTGCGGACCAGGCCGGTCATGTGGGCCAGGTGCAGCGCCTCGACGACCTCGCCGTAGACGTCCAGCTGGAGCTGGCCGGCCGCGCCGTTGCCGACCCGCACCGGCTGGGAGCCCTCGTAGCCGGGCAGCCAGTCCAGCGAGGACTCGGTGAGCTCGCGCTCGCCGGCGATGCCGTACATGATCTGCAGGTTCTCCGGGTCGCCGGCGACCGCGCGCAGCAGCCACTCGCGCCAGGCGCGGGCCTCCTCGCGGTAGCCGGTGCGCAGCAGCGAGGAGAGGGTGATCGCGGCGTCGCGCAGCCAGGTGTAGCGGTAGTCCCAGTTGCGCTCGCCGCCGATGTCCTCGGGCAGCGAGGTGGTGGGGGCGGCGACGATCCCGCCGGTGGGGGCGTAGGTGAGGCCCTTGAGGGTGATCAGGGAGCGGACCACGGCCTCCCGGTAGGGGCCCTGGTACGTGCACTGGCCGACCCACTCGTGCCAGAAGTCGGCGGTGGCGTCGAGCAGTTCCTCGGCGTCCGGGGCCTTCGGCGGCTCCAGGTGGGAGGCCTGCCAGGTGAGCGCGAAGGCGATCCGCTCGCCGGCCGAGACGGTGAAGTCGGCGTAGGTGGTGAGGTTGCGGCCGTAGGTGTCGGCCTCGCCGTCCAGCCACACCGAGTCGGGCCCGGCCACGGCGACGGTGCGGTGGCCGCCGTCGGGCTGCTCGACCCGGTGCACCCAGGGCACGACCCGGCCGTAGCTGAACCGCATCCGCACCGCGGAGCGCATCCGCACGGCGCCCGCCACGCCCTCGACGATCCGGATCACCTGCGGGACGGCGTCCTTGCCGGCGAGCGGCCGGGGCGGCATGAAGTCGATCACCCGGACGGTGCCGCCCTGGGTGTCCCACTCCTGTTCCAGGATCAGCGAGTCGCCCCGGTAGCGGCGGCGGTCGGCCGGTACGGCGGGGGCGGCGGCGGTCGGCGGCGGGACCCGCAGGTCACCGGTGTCGGTGAGCCGGGCCCGTGCGGCGGCCGGGGCGGCGGCGGGGGCGGGCTCGGCGGCGGGGGCGGGCAGGTCGGTGGCCACCGCCTCGGCGGGGCCGATTCGCCAGAAGCCGTGTTCGTCGGTGCCGAGCAGGCCGGCGAAGACCGCCGGCGAGTCGAATCGGGGCAGGCAGAGCCAGTCCACCGCTCCGTCCCTGCTGACGAGGGCGGCGGTCTGCATGTCCCCGATGAGTGCGTAGTCCTCGATACGGCCGGCCACGTGATCTCCAGTTCGCAATGTGGTCACGACGCATCGGCGATCCGAGGGGGAGCCAGCGGTGTGGCGGGACCGGGGCCACCCCGGGACGTCCGGCCCTCCGCGGGGTGGTGGAGGGCCTTGCTGGAGTGTCCACGAGGGCTCGGTCGAGCCTCTGGGTGGTGGGAGAGCAAGTAATTACGGGGAGGTCCGGTCGCGCATCGGGGACCGAGAGGTTCCTGACCCTCCCACGCCCTCCGCGTGCTCGTGTTGTCGGCGATGCGTCCGAGCAGCTTACGACGGACGAAAGGGGCGAAGCACGCGGGCACAGCGCGATGCGGCGCCGCATTTCGGCGGAAATACCGCGCATCGCGGGGGAGTCCGCCAGGATGGCTCGGAAGGATCAGCTCCGGATGGTTCGAAGTGGGGATCCGTGATGGCCCGGCCGAGCTGGTCCGGACCATTGCGGGGTGGCCCGCTCGGGCCGGTGGTGCGACTCGTGTGACAACTGCGCCGGGAGGTGCGCCGGTGGCGCGCCCGGCGTACGCCCCCGGAGCGACCCGGCGGATCCCGCCCGGGAATCCGGCCCGCCGGCGCCGCGCGGAAGCGGCCCGGAACGCGTCCGCGCCGGGTCACTGTTACCCTGGTATCCCGTGGACCGGTGGGATCAAACGCCCCGGACCGGCCGAACCGACGACCCCCCGGGTGCCGTGCCCCGCACCGCCCTCCTCGTCGGGACGGCGCGCCGCGAGCCTCCCACCACGTCACCTTCGACTCGCGACCCACGGGAGCCCCCTCTTGGCACAGCCCCATTCCGGCAAGGCATCGAACGGCCGCGCCGTGACGACCAAGCACCTCTTCGTCACCGGGGGTGTCGCCTCGTCGCTCGGCAAGGGCCTCACCGCCTCCAGCCTCGGCGCCCTGCTCAAGGCCCGCGGCCTGCGCGTCACGATGCAGAAGCTCGACCCGTACCTCAACGTGGACCCGGGCACCATGAACCCGTTCCAGCACGGTGAGGTCTTCGTCACCGACGACGGCGCCGAGACCGACCTCGACATCGGCCACTACGAGCGGTTCCTGGACACGAACCTGCACGGCTCGGCCAACGTCACCACCGGCCAGGTGTACTCGACCGTCATCGCCAAGGAGCGCCGCGGCGAGTACCTGGGCGACACCGTCCAGGTCATCCCGCACATCACCAACGAGATCAAGTCCCGGATCCGCCGTATGGCGACCGAGGACGTCGACGTGGTGATCACCGAGGTCGGCGGCACCGTCGGCGACATCGAGTCGCTGCCCTTCCTGGAGGCCGTCCGCCAGGTCCGCCACGAGGTCGGCCGGGACAACGTCTTCTTCGTGCACGTCTCCCTGCTCCCCTACATCGGCCCCTCGGGCGAGCTGAAGACCAAGCCGACCCAGCACTCCGTCGCCGCGCTGCGCAACATCGGCATCCAGCCCGACGCCGTCGTGCTGCGCGCCGACCGCGAGGTCCCGCAGGCCATCAAGCGCAAGATCTCGATGATGTGCGACGTCGACGAGGAGGCCGTGGTCGCCGCGATCGACGCCAAGTCGATCTACGACATCCCCAAGGTGCTGCACGGCGAGGGCCTGGACGCCTACGTCGTCCGCCGCCTCGACCTGCCGTTCCGCGACGTGGACTGGACCACCTGGGACGACCTGCTGCGCCGCGTCCACGAGCCGCAGCACATCGTCAAGGTCGCGCTGGTCGGCAAGTACATCGACCTTCCGGACGCCTACCTGTCGGTGACCGAGGCGCTGCGCGCCGGCGGCTTCGCCAACAACGCCCGGGTCGAGATCAAGTGGGTCACCTCCGACGACTGCGAGACCCCCGAGGGCGCGCAGGAGCAGCTCGGCGACGTCGACGCGATCTGCATCCCCGGCGGCTTCGGCGACCGCGGCGTCAACGGCAAGGTCGGCGCGATCACCTACGCCCGCGAGAACCGGATCCCGCTGCTGGGCCTCTGCCTGGGCCTGCAGTGCGTGGTCATCGAGGCCGCCCGCAACCTGGCCGGCCTGCCCGAGGCCAACTCCACCGAGTTCGACGCCGCCGCCAAGCACCCGGTCGTCTCCACCATGGCCGAGCAGCTGGCCATCGTCGACGGCAAGGGCGACCTGGGCGGCACCATGCGCCTGGGCCTGTACCCGGCCAAGCTCGCCGAGGGCTCGATCGTCCGCGAGGTCTACAACGGCGAGCAGTACGTCGAGGAGCGCCACCGCCACCGCTACGAGGTCAACAACGCCTACCGGGCCGACCTGGAGAAGACCGGCCTGATCTTCTCGGGCCTCTCCCCGAAGGGCGACCTGGTCGAGTACGTCGAGTACCCGCGCGAGGTGCACCCCTACCTGGTGGCCACCCAGGCCCACCCGGAGCTGAAGTCCCGGCCGACCCGCCCGCACCCGGTGTGCGGGGGCGTGTTTACGCCCGCTATGGCGGACACCCCGCCCCCGGCCGACGCCGTTTTGGCCACCCGCTTCCCAGGGGCGGGGGCCCCCGCTTTTCCGGGGGGCCCCCCGTCCGGCGTTAGATTGTGTCGTACTGACGAAAAGGGGAGACGTGATGGACGACCGCAGGACCGCCGATGTCGCCGACCGGGCCGAGGAGTGGGAGGTGCGGGGGAGCACCACGCCGTTCCAGGGGAAGGTCACCGGCGTGCGCAGCGAGGAGGTCCGGATGCCCGACGGCAGCTGGGCCCGCCGCGACTACCAGACCCACCCCGGCTCGGTCTCCGTCCTCGCACTGGACGACCAGCAGCGGGTGCTGATTCTGCGCCAGTACCGCCACCCCGTGCGCCAGCGCCTCTGGGAGCTGCCGGCCGGCCTGCTCGACGTGCCCGGCGAGAACCCGCTGCACGCCGCCCAGCGCGAGCTGTACGAGGAGGCGCACTGCAAGGCGGGCAGCTGGCGGGTGCTGGTCGACTTCTACACCTCGCCCGGCGGGACGGACGAGGCGCTGCGGCTCTTCCTGGCCACCGACCTCGCCGAGGCGGAGGGGCGGCGCTACCAGGCGCACGGGGAGGAGCTGGAGCTGGAGTCCGCCCAGGTGCCGGTGGAGGAGCTGGTCCGGCTGATCCACGCCGGCGAGCTGCACAACCCCACCCTGATCACCGGCACCCTGGCGCTCCACGCGGCCCTGCACGGGCCGGGCGGCCTGGAGGCGCTGCGCCCCGCGGACTCCCCTTGGCCGGCGCGGCCCTTTTCCTAGGCCTCGGCCTTCCTGGGGCTCGGCCCGCCCCCGGCGTGGGCCCGCCCGCACGTGCCCGGGCAGGCGCCGGGGCGGGCGGGTACTGCTTGCCCGCGGGAGCTCGGGCGGGTGGGGGACGGTCGCTCGGCCGGCGGGGTGATTTGCCGATTCGTACGACCGGATGTCACCTCGGCGCGAGCGGACGGCCGAACTACGCTTCGCAGACGGGGCGTCCGCTGCGGGCCGCCTCCGGTGAGCGCGGGCGACGTCGGGAGTGGCACGGGTGGCGAGGACGACGGTGACGACGGAGGCCGGGCCCGGTGCGTCCGCCGAGCGGGTTCCAGGGCTGGACCGGCTGCCCGCCGGGCCCGCCCTGTTCGTCGGCCGGCGCGCCGAGCTGGCCGCACTGCGGGCGGCCGCCGCGCGTCCGGCGGAGGGCCGCAGCCCGGTGCTGGTGCTGGCCGGCCGGCCGGGTTCCGGCCGGACCGCGCTGGCCGTGCGGTTCGCCGTCACGGTTGCCGCCCAGTACCCCGACGGCGTGCTCTTCGCCCGGCTGTCCGCGTCCGACGGCGCCCGGGTGGCGCCCGCCCGGGTCGCCCGTCGGCTGCTGGAGCAGCTCGGCGCGGACACCGCGGGCGTCCCGCTGCCCGGCACCGTCGAGGACGGGCGGGACGACCCGGCGTGCGTCGCGCTGCGCCGGGCGCTGACCGGGCGGCGCGTCCTGCTGCTGCTGGACGACGTCCGCGACGCCGGGCAGCTGTGGCCGCTGCTGGCGGACGAGCCGGGCTGCCTGGTGCTGGCCACCACGGCCGGACCGCTCACCGGGATCGAGGACATCGACCCGGTCATCCTCGGCGGGCTCGACCGCCCGGCGGCCGCCGAACTGCTCGGCGACCTGGTCAGCGGGACGCGGATCAGCTGCGACCCGGTCGGCGCGGCGGACCTGGCGGAGGCCTGCGGCTCCCAGCCGGCGGCGCTGCGGCTGATGGCCGGGCGGCTGCGCGGCAACGCGAAGCTGGCGGTGACGGAGGCGGCGAAGGAACTGGCCCGCGCGGTCTCCGAGGCGTCCGCTCCGGGGGCCGGCGGCGGGGCCGGGGCTGCGGGCAAGCCCGTCGAGGAGGCGGGGCCCGAGAAGCCGGAGACGGCGGAGAAGCCGGGGACGGCCACCGCGAAGCCGGAGAAGAGCGCGAAGGCCGCGAAGCAGGCGCAGGCCAGGCGGAGGAAGGGGACCGGGGCCGGGGCCGGGGCCGGGGAGGAGCCCGGGGCCACTGCTCCCGCGCCCGTCGTGACGCCCCCGGCCGAGCCCGCCCGGGACCCGGCCGCCTGGGTGCGGCCCGATCCCGAGCCCGCCGAGCCCGTCCCGGTGCCGGACAACGACCCGCTGATCGGCGCTTTCACCCTCGCCTACGCGACCCTGCCCGCCGCCCAGGCGCGGATGCTGCGCGCGCTCACCCTGGCCCCGGCCCAGTGCGCCGACCTGCGCACCGCCTCCGCGCTGGTCGGCTGCCCGGCCCCGGAGGCGGCCGGCACGCTGGCCGCGCTCGCCGAGCGGGAACTGCTCACCGAGGAGCCGCCGGCCGCCGACGGCACCGCCCGCTACCGCGTCCCCGGCCGGCTGCACCCCCGGCTGGTCCGGCTGCGCGAGCGGGAGGACCGGCCCGCCGAGATCGAGCTGGCCAGGGCCAGGCTGCTGGAGCGGCTGGTCCGGCTCACCGAGTCCGCCCGGGCGCTGCTGGACCCCGCCGCCGGGCCCGGCCCCGACCCGCTGCCCGGCCCGCTGCGGCTGGCCTCCGCCGCGCACGCCCGGCAGTGGCTGCTCGGCGAGCGCGACCTGCTGATCGGCGCGGTCGCCGACGCGATCGGCCAGGGCGACCTCGACGGCTCGGCCGGCCGACTGGTCACCGCGCTGCTCCGGACGCTGCCGCTGACCGGCGCCGCCGCCCCCGCCGACCTCTTCCAACTGCACGAGCTGGTGCTCACGGTGGCCGAGCGGCACCGCCGTCCGCGCCGGGCCTCCGCCGCGCTGCTCAACCTGGGCGACCTCCAGGCCGCCGCGGGCGGCTGGGCGCAGGCTTCCGGCCACTACCGGGCCGCCCTGGAGCACGCCAGGTCCGCCGACGACGAGGCGCTCTGCGCCCGTGCCCTGGAGGGCGCGGCGGGCTGCCACCGGGCGCTCGGCGACGCGGTTCGCGCCGCCGACTGGTACGGCCGGGCGCTGGGCCTGCGGCAGTCGATGGGGGACCAGGCCGCCGAGGCCAGGCTGCTGGCCAGGGTGGCCGAGGCGCACACCGCCCAGCGCCGGTTCGAGGAGGCCGAGCGGGAGTACCGGGCGTCCCTCGCGGTGCTGCGCAGGCTCGGCGACGAACACGGCCGGGAGGCCGTCGGCACCGCCCTCGCGGAGCTGAGGGAACGCGTCTCCGCAGGGTGGTAGCGGGCGGTTCGGGAGTATTGTCGAAGATGCCTGGTCGGTGCCCCTTTGACAGGAAGATCACGCAGGAAGCCTACGAACCTGCCAATGTGTCCGGCAGATTTATTCACTTTGGAAGGCTGACAGGCCGCCTGGGCTTCATTACACTCGAACTTAGTCGCGCAGCGATCCATGCCCCGGTGTCTTCCGGAGGCTTCCCCCCGTGCGCGTCGCCCGCCGGTCTTCTCCGGTAGGGACCCCCATGGCAAGAGGACGTGTTTAGCCGTGAAGGTCGGCATCCCCCGCGAGGTCAAGAACCACGAGTACCGCGTGGCCATCACGCCTGCCGGTGTGCATGAGCTGGTCCGCAACGGACACGAGGTCTACATCGAGGACAACGCCGGTGTCGGCTCCTCGATCCCGAACGAGGAGTACGTGGCCGCCGGTGCCACCATCATCCCCACCGCCGACGAGGTGTGGGCCACCGCGGACCTGGTGCTGAAGGTCAAGGAGCCCATCGCGGAGGAGTACCACCGCCTGCGCAAGGGCCAGACCCTCTTCACCTACCTCCACCTGGCGGCCGACCGCCCCGGCACCGACGCGCTGCTCGCCTCCGGCACCACCGCCATCGCGTACGAGACCGTGCAGCTCGCCAACGGCGCCCTGCCGCTGCTCGCCCCGATGTCCGAGGTCGCGGGCCGCCTGGCCCCGCAGGTCGGCTCGTACCACCTGATGCGCCCGGCCGGCGGCCGCGGCACCCTGCCCGGCGGCGTGCCCGGCACCCACCCGGCCAAGGCCGTCGTCATCGGCGGCGGCGTCTCCGGCTGGCACGCGGCCACCATCGCCATCGGCATGGGCTACGACGTGACCCTGCTGGACCGCGACATCAACAAGCTGCGCGAGGCCGACAAGATCTTCGGCACGAAGATCAAGGCCATCATGTCCAACGCCTTCGAGCTGGAGAAGGCCGTCGTCGAGGCCGACCTGGTCATCGGCGCCGTGCTGATCCCGGGCGCCAAGGCCCCGAAGCTCGTCACCAACGAGCTGGTCTCCCGCATGAAGCCGGGCTCCGTGCTCGTCGACATCGCCATCGACCAGGGCGGCTGCTTCGAGGACTCGCACGCCACCACGCACGCCGAGCCGACCTTCAAGGTCCACAACTCGGTCTTCTACTGCGTGGCCAACATGCCGGGCGCCGTCCCGAACACCTCCACCTACGCGCTGACCAACGCGACGCTGCCGTACGTCGTCGAGCTGGCCAACCGCGGTTGGAAGGAGGCGCTGCGCCGCGACGCCGCGCTGGCCAAGGGCCTGAACGTGCACGAGGGCCAGATCACCTTCGCCGCCGTCGCCGAGGCGTTCGGCCTGGAGTCGGTCTCCCTGGAGTCCGTGCTCGCCTGAGTGTGACGTGTGTTGCCCCCGGCCCGGTGCGTTCCGGGCCGGGGGCTTCGCCGTGCCCGTGCACGGGCGGTCACCGGGCGTCCCCGACCGCGGTGTGAACACGGGGTGAATCCGGTGATGACAACGGGGACGGCGGGGGCGGGTCGCTCTGTCGTCAATTTCCGTCGGTCGTGTCACCCGACCCCGGAATCGCCGGAGTCAGGGGCCCTCGCATCCCTTGACAGAGGGTCGCCCGATCGTCGACACATCCTGCCCACTACCGTGGATTGTGTTGCTGCGAACGCCTTGAACGGCCTAGAGTCGCAAACCGTCGGCATGCTGCCACGCTGACGAATCGACATAGAGTCCTGGATGCCCAAGGAGGTAAGACGACTTGTGAATGAGTCGACATTTGCTCCCGGGGGTGGTCAGCCAGGACTGGCGGCGCACACCGCCGGCCAGCCGAGTGAGGAGTCCGGGGCCAGGCTGCCCTCCGTGGGCTCGGCCGAGGTCGGCTCGGTCGCTCTCCGTACTTTCGAAGCACGCCAGAACACAGCACAGGTGACCACGGTGACCGACTACGACGCCGAACTGCCGGCCCACGGCCTGGCCTACGGCGAGTTCGCCTACGGCGCCTACGACGACCCGGACGCCGAGTACGAGCCGGACCCCGAGTACGCGGCCACCCTCGCCCCCGACGCCGCCCGCCAGCGCCGCGAGCGGATCGGCCCGACCGGGCGCCCCCAGCCCTACTTCCCGATCCCCGCGCCGGTGGCCGAGCACGGCCCCGCGCAGATCATCGCGATGTGCAACCAGAAGGGCGGCGTCGGCAAGACCACGTCGACCATCAACCTGGGCGCGGCGCTGGCCGAGTACGGCCGCCGCGTGCTGCTCGTCGACTTCGACCCCCAGGGCGCCCTCTCCGTCGGCCTCGGCGTCAATCCGATGGAACTCGACGTCACCGTCTACAACCTGCTGATGGAGCGCGGGCTGACGGCCGACGAGGTGCTGCTGAAGACGGCCGTGCCGGGCATGGACCTGCTGCCGTCCAACATCGACCTCTCCGCCGCCGAGGTGCAGCTGGTCAGCGAGGTGGCCCGGGAGTCCGCGCTGGCGCGCGCCCTGAAGCCGCTGCTGCCCGACTACGACTACGTCATCATCGACTGCCAGCCCTCGCTGGGCCTGCTGACGGTCAACGCGCTGACGGCCGCTCACAGCGTCATCGTGCCGCTGGAGTGCGAGTTCTTCGCGCTGCGCGGCGTCGCGCTGCTCACCGAGACCATCGAGAAGGTCTGCGAGCGGCTCAACCCCGAGCTGCGGCTGGACGGCATCCTCGCCACCATGTACGACTCGCGCACCGTGCACAGCCGCGAGGTGCTGGCGCGCGTCGTCGAGGCGTTCGGCGACCACGTCTTCCACACCGTCATCGGGCGGACCGTGCGATTCCCGGAGACCACCGTCGCCGGCGAACCGATCACGACGTACGCGACCAATTCGGTCGGTGCCGCCGCCTACCGCCAGCTCGCCAGGGAGGTGCTCGACCGGTGCCGCCCCGCCGAGTGAGTCTCCCGGGTGCCGACGAGCTGTTCCGGACCACCGGCGGGATGGCGCTGTCGCCGTCCCTCGCGTCGCGTTCGGCCGCCGAGGCGCCCAGACCGGAGACCGCGCGGCCGGTCAACGGCGTCGGTGACGCGGACGACGCCGAGGGCGTCGACGGCGCCGGTGCCGCCGGCGGCGAGGGCCCGGAGCACACCGAGGGCGGCACCGACCCGGCCAAGGACCAGACGGGCGCCAGGCGGGCGCCAGGCCGCACGCTCGGCGCCCAGGGCCCGGCCACCGTGCCCGCCCCCGCGCAGCCGGGCGGCCAGGGTGCCGCCGGGCCGGGCAGCGGCACGACGGCGGCCGCCAAGGCCGGACAGGGCGGCCGCGCCGCCGCCCCGGCACCGCGCCAGCACGCGGGTGCGGCCGAGGACCAGACGGGCGCCGCCGGGCGGCCCCGTCCGCGCGGGCGCGCCCCGCGCCGTCCCAGCGGGCGCGAGCGGCACGACGAGAAGATCACCGTGTACGTGTCCGCCGAGGAGCTGATGGACCTCGAACACACCCGGCTGGTGCTCCGCGGCGAGCACGGCCTGGCGGTGGACCGCGGCCGGATCGTCCGGGAGGCCATCGCGGTGGTGCTGGCGGACCTGGAGCAGCGCGGCGAGGCGAGCATCCTGGTGCGGCGGCTGCGCGGACGCTGAGCGTCGGCCGCGCGCGTGCTGAGCGCGTACCTCGGGGCCGCGGGGGGTCCGGGGTCGTTCGGCGTCGTGTGCGTCGTTCGGCGTCGTGCGGTGTCGCACGACGGGGCCGCCGGGCCCGGGTGGTCCGGCGTGTCGGCGGGCCCCGGTGCGGCGCGGGCGGCGGGCGCGGGCGAAGATGGACCGTCATGCCGAGTACGCCCGAGAGCCCCGTCGTCGCCCAGGCCGCCGCTGGAGCGGCCGGGCCGGGTGCGCCGGAGGACGGGCCGCAGAGCGGCTTCCGGGTCCGGCTGGACAACTTCGAGGGCCCGTTCGACCTGCTGCTGAGCCTGATCGCCAAGCACCGGATGGACGTCACCGAGGTCGCGCTGGCCACGGTCACCGACGACTTCATGGCACACATCCGCGCGATGGGCCCCGACTGGGACCTCGACGCGGCGACCGAGTTCCTGGTCGTCGCCGCCACCCTGCTCGACCTCAAGGCGGCCCGGCTGCTGCCCGCCGCCGAGGTCGAGGACGAGGAGGACCTCGCCCTGCTGGAAGCGCGCGACCTGCTGTTCGCCCGGCTGCTCCAGTACCGGGCGTACAAGCGGGCGGCGGCGCTGTTCGGCGAGCGCTGGGCCGCCGAGCTGCTGCTGCGGCCCCGGACCGTCGGCCTGGAGGCGCGGCACGCCGAGCTGCTGCCGGAGGTCGTGATCGGCGTCGGCGCCGAACGCCTCGCGCAGCTCGCCGCCAGGGCGATGACGCCGAAACCCGAGCCGGTCGTCTACGTCGACCACATCCACACCCCGCCGGTGAGCGTGCGCGAGCAGGCGGGCCTGGTGGCCGGGCTGCTGACCGAGCTGGGCGAGGCCACCTTCCAGCGGCTGGTCGCCGACGCGCCGGACACCATGGTGGTGGTCGCCCGCTTCCTGGCGCTGCTGGAGCTGTACCGGGAACGGGTGCTCGCCTTCGAGCAGCCGGACGCGCTCGGCGAGCTCGTGGTGCGGTGGGTGGCGGAGGCGGACCGGGGCGCGGTCGAGGTGACGGACGAGTTCGACCGGCCGGCCGGCGAGGCCGCGGCGCGGACGGCGAAGGACGAGGAGGACGGGCCATGACGGCCGGGAACGGCGGCACTGGCGTCGGGCGGCCGGCCCGGCGGACGCTCGGGGTGCCGGGACGGCCGCGGGCCGGGGAATGGCTGGATCCGGCGCCGGGCGTGCCGGCGGAGGGCCGGTTCGACCCGCCCCCGCTCGCCGATCCGGCCCCGATGGCAGACCCGGCCCCGTTCGCGGACCCCGCCCCGTGCGCGGCCCCCGAGCGGGATCCGGCGCCGGAGTCGGAACCGGAGGACGGCCCCGGGCTGCGGGCCGAGCTGGAGGCGATCCTGATGATCGTCGACGAGCCGGCCGACGAGTCCCACCTGGCCACGGTGCTGGAGCGGCCGCGCGCGGAGGTGGCGGCGGCGCTGCGCGAACTGTCCGCCGAGTACACCGCCCAGGGCCGGGGCTTCGACCTGCGGCTGGTGGCCGGCGGCTGGCGGTTCTACAGCCGCGCCGACTGCGCGCCCGCCGTCGACCGCTTCGTCCTGGACGGCCAGCAGGCCCGGCTGACCCAGGCGGCATTGGAGACCCTGGCGGTGGTCGCCTACCGGCAGCCGGTGTCCAGATCGCGGGTCTCGGCCGTCCGCGGTGTGAACTGTGACGGCGTGATGCGTACCCTGGTACAGCGAGGACTGGTGGAAGAGGCCGGATCCGAGCCCGAAACAGGTGCGATCCTGTATCGGACGACGAACTACTTCCTGGAACGGATGGGGCTCCGCGGCCTGGACGAGCTGCCGGAGCTCGCTCCCTTCCTGCCCGAGGTCGACGACGTGGAAGCGGAGTCCCTGGAGGGCACGATGATCGCGGAGGCGGTCGCCGCCGCTGCCGCGCAGGCCGCGGACGGCAGTGGCGAGGCCGGTCGGGCTGCGCCCGATCGGTAGGGGGCGGTGAGGTCGGCCGAAACGACCGCACAGCCCAGACGGTAACGACGTACGGACACTTTGATGCGTAGCAGTGGCAACGGCAGGAACAGCAGCGGCGGCGGCAGCGGTCGCGGCGGACAGGGCGGGGGCGGCCGGGGCGGCTCCTACGGGGGCGGCGCGGGCCGCGGCGGCTCCGGCTCGCGCGGGGGCTCGTACGGCGGCGGGTCCGGCGGCGGGCGCGGCGGCTCGGCCCCGCGCGGCGGCTCGGGCTCGTACGGCCGGGACGACCGGCGCGACAGCCGCCGGGACGACCGGCGGGACGACCGCCGCTACCCGGACCGCCCGCTGCGGCCCGAGGAGCGCAAGTACGACCGCCCCGAGTACGGCGGCGGCCCCAACGCCACCCCGGCCCGCGGCGGCTACTCCGGGCGCCGGCCCGGCCCGGCCCCGCGCCCGCGCCGCGAGGGCCAGGGCGCCCCGGGCGACCCGCGCCGCCAGCCGCAGCGCTCGCGCGAGCTCCAGGCCCGGATCGAGGACGCGGTGCTGGCCCGGCACGACAAGCCCGCCGTGAAGCTCCCGAAGACCTTCGGCGAGCCCGAGGGCGAGCGCCTGCAGAAGGTGCTGGCCCGGGCCGGCGTCGGCAGCCGGCGCGCCTGCGAGGAGCTGATCGAGCAGGGCCGGGTCGAGGTCAACGGCAAGCGGATCACCGAGCAGGGCAAGCGGGTCGACCCGCAGAAGGACGAGATCAAGGTGGACGGCCTGACCGTCGCCACCCAGTCCTACCTGTTCTTCGCGCTGAACAAGCCGGCCGGCGTGGTCTCCACCATGGAGGACCCGGACGGCCGCCAGTGCCTCGGCGACTACGTGACCAACCGGGAGACCCGGCTGTTCCACGTCGGCCGCCTGGACACCGAGACCGAGGGCATCATCCTGCTCACCAACCACGGCGAGCTGGCCCACCGCCTCACCCACCCCCGGTACGGCGTGACCAAGACCTACCTGGCCGCCATCCAGGGCCCGATCCCGCGCGACCTGGGCAAGCAGCTCGCCAAGGGCATCGAGCTGGAGGACGGCTACGCCCGCGCCGACAGCTTCAAGGTCGTCTCCAACGTCGGCAAGAACTACCTGGTCGAGGTGACCCTGCACGAGGGCCGCAAGCACATCGTCCGCCGGATGCTGTCGGAGGCCGGCTTCCCGGTCGAGAAGCTGGTGCGCACCCACTTCGGCCCGATCGCGCTCGGCGACCAGAAGTCCGGCTGGCTGCGCCGGCTGACCAACCCCGAGGTCGGCCAGCTGATGCGCGAGGTCGGCCTGTGACGGACACCGGCCCGTAACGGACGGTCCCGCGAGGGCCTCCCCGCCACTCGGCGGGGAGGCCCTCCGTCGTTCGGCGGGTCCTGCTGTGAACCGGACCGCATCGGCGGTGATCACCTTGTCAGCCCGATGATCCGTGGCCGAGGATTGCCACCTGCCCACGACCCGCCGGGTGGCGGGACTGCGCCACCCGGCGCGGGGCGAGAGGCGAACGGGGAGCGACGCCGTGTCCGATGCACCACTCAGCGCTCTGGGACTGGCCGGACCGGACGGGCGGGTCTACGCGGCGCTGGTGGCCAACCCGCAGTCGACGGCCGAGGACCTCGCCGTGCTCTGCGACCTGACCCTCCAGCAGAGCATGCGGGCCCTGGACCGGCTCGCCCAGCAGGGCATGGCCACCCGCGCCCCGGTGGACCGGCAGCGGTTCCTGCCGGTCGCCCCGGACGTCGCCATCGGCACCCTGATCGGCCACCGGGAGTCCGAGCTGCGGCACGCCAGGGCCGAGATGCACCGGCTGATGGACGCCTTCCGGGAGGCCTCGCGCTACACCGACCCGGCGCACTCGGTCGAGGTGCTGACCGGCGGCGAGGCGATAGCCCAGCGGCTGGAGCACATCACCGGCACCAGCCAGTACCAGATCCGCGGCTTCGACCGCCCGCCGTACATCCAGGACCCGGTGGCCAACATCCCGCTGCAACGGCAGCGGCTGAAGGAGGGCGTGCGGTTCCGCACCATCTACGACCGGGAGGCGGTGGCCTGGCCCGGCCGGCTGGAGAAGAACATCCTGGTCGGGGTCGCCGACGGCGAGGAGGCCCGGGTCCGGCCGGTGCTCCCGATGAAGATGATCATGTCGGACGACCGGATGGCGATCATCCCGATCAGCGTCGGCGACAGCGTCCTCGACGCCGCCTACGTCATCCACCCCTCGGCGCTGCTCCAGGCGCTGGACTCGCTGTTCGAGGCGGAGTGGGAGCGCGCCGTCCAGCTTCAGGCCGCGATCGGCGCGGGCGACGGGACACTGGAGCCGGAGGCCGACCACCGCAAGCTGCTCGGGCTGCTGGCGGCCGGCCTCACCGACGAGTCGATCGCCCGCTCGCTCGGCTGGAGCGCCCGCACCACCCAGCGCCGGCTCCAGTCGCTGATGCGCGAGCTGGGCGCCACCACCCGCTTCCAGGCCGGGATGGCGGCCCGGGAACGGGGCTGGCTGTAGGCGTCCTCCGTGCGGTCGCCGTCCACCGCGGGGGCGTCAGCTCCACGGGGAGAGCGACGCCCAGCGGCCGTCCTGGCCGCGCTCGACCTTCTCCAGGCCGACCACCGCGGTGCGGTTCAGCCGCCCGTAGATGTGCGGGAACAGCACACCGGGGGTGGCCCCCGGCGGCGGTGCGCCGTGCGGGGCCTCCCACTTGACCATCGGTTCCACCAGCGACTCCTCGATCAGCAGCACCATCAGCGGTTCGCGGGCGTCGGCGAAGAAGGCGTTGGCCACGGCGAGCGCGGTCTGCTCGTCGGCCGAGCAGTGGATGAACCCGTCGGTGAGCAGCGAGGCGGTCGCGTACGGCCGGCCCGGATCGGCCAGCCAGTCGTCCAGGGGTGCGAGGTGCAGGATCATGCTCCTGTTGTACCCGCTCCGGCCGGGCCCGGGCAGGCGCCCGGCCCCGGCGGTTCGCGACGAGCGGGCGTCCCGGCGACGGGAGGACGCCCTAGAGGCCTGCCACCTTCCCCGAGGCGGAGACCTCGTACACCAGGGTGAGCGTGCGGCGGGCGCCCGGGCCGAGCGGGACGTCCCAGCGGACGACGCCCTCGGCGTCGAAGGCGTCCGGCGCCGGCGAGCACTCCTCCTTGCGCAGCCGCACCTCCACCGCCGACACCTCGGAGACCGGCACCCGCTCGCGCACCGCGACCAGCTGCTCGTCGTGCTCCTCCGGGCCGGAGAACCGCGACAGGTGCAGCCGCACCGTGCGGGTGGTCACCGAACGCTGGCTCAGCCCGGCGGTGGAGCGCCGCTCGTCGGTCTCGCGCACCACCCGGTAGCCGTCCGAGCTGCCGAAGGACAGCTCCGCGTCGGAGCCCGGCGCCGTGAACGGCAGCCGACCGCGCCCGGTGAAGCCGCTGCCGCGGACCAGCTCGACCGGCCCGGCGAGCAGCGGGTGCCGGGCCGTGTTGCGGAACCGGACCACCTGGGTCACCAGGGGGGACAGCTCCGGCGCGCACGCGTACTCGCTGTGCGCCGCCCCTTCGAAGGAGCCCAGCGGCACCCGGTGCGCCCGCCCGTCGGAGGGCACGGTGGCCGGCGCCGGGGCGGTCAGCACCCGCACCTCTCCGCCGTCGTCCACGCCCGGCAGCGCGCCGTCCGGGCGCAGTTCGGAGATCGTCTCCTCACGCAGCTCCACCTCGACGGTGCGCCGTTCCCCGGAGGTGCGCTCGCGCAGCGTGAGCACGTCCTCGGCGAGCGCCGGCGGCTCGGTGGCGAGGGCGGAGCGGGCGGTGGAGAAGGTCAGCCGGGCGCCGGTCCACGCCTCGCCGGTGCGCTGCCAGACCACCGCCTCGGACTCCAGCCGCAGCACCCCCTCGGCCAGGGTGGCCCGGTAGGACGGCCGCCAGAGCGCGCACGGCACCAGATGGCGCACGGTCAGCCGGGCCGGCCCGGCCTCCGGGGCCTCGACGGTCAGGTCGAGGTGGGCGAGCAGTTCGGCGGGCTCCTCCTCGGCCTCCCTGGCGGCGGCGAGCGCCGCCTGGCGCTCCCGCTCCAGCCCGCGCAGCCGGGAGCGGGCGGCGCGCAGCTCCTCGGCGGACCGCTCGCGCTCGGCGTCGACCCGGTTCAGCTCGCGGTGCCAGCGGGTGCGTTCCACCTCGCCGACGCCCGCGCCCTCGCCGACCTCGCGCAGCAGGTCGGCGGAGAGCTGGGCGAGCAGCGCCAGCCGGGCCTCCAGCCGGTCGGCGAGCTGCTCCTCCGCGCGCACGCGTTCGTCCAGCGCGTGCAGGCGGTGGCGCAGCGCGGAGTCCTCCGGGCCGGGCGGCAGCGGGGCGCGGGGCGTCCAGACCCGGGTGATCCGGGCGTCCAGGACGCGCACGCCCGGGGTGTCCGACTCGGCGCGCAGGGTGCGGTCGACGGCGAGCGCGGTGAGCGGGCCCAGGCGCAGCCGCTGGACGCCGGCGGCCAGCTCCGCGGTGGCGGTGCGCTCGACCTGGGCGCGGTCCTCCAGGCAGGTGACGGCGGTGACGGGCAGCGGCGTCGTGGCCGTGGTCATGGGAGCCGCGGTGTCGGGGAGGGGGGCGGTGCTCATCGTTCAGTTCCTCCGGTTTCCGCCGACGATGGCCTTTCCGGCCGGGATTCTGATCTGGTAGCCGCCGTCCAGCTCGGCCCGTCCGCCCGGAGGCAGTTCGACCCGCCGCAGCCGGGTGCTGGGCGGGCACTCGGTGGACGGTTCGTCCGGCGCGTGCCAGCCGGGGCGTTCCTCGATCCGGATGTCGGCGTCGGAGCTGACCGGCACCCGTTCGCGGACCTCGACGGTGACCGGGCGGCCGAGCCGGTTGGCCAGTTCGACGTGCACCCGGTGGTCGAGCACGGTGCTGCTGTTCAGCATGCCCGCGGTGGACTCGCGCAGCTCGGTACGGCGCGTCACCTCGACCGACTCGGCGACACCGATGCCCAGTCGGCGCACACCGCCGGGGGCGAGGGTGGGCAGGGCGGCGGTGAGCAGGAACTCGTCGTCGACGGTCACCTCGACCGGTCCGGCGAGCACGGCCTGCGCGGTGGCGTTGCTGATCACCAGGGTCGCGTAGACCCGCTCCTCGACCGCGGGCACGGTGACGTACTCGGGGCTCACGCTCACCGGGATGCCGCCGATGGTGACGGTGTGCCAGGTGCCGTCGGAGGGGAGGTCGGCGGGCGCGGCGGCGTCGAAGCGGTGGTCGAAGGAGCCGGCCGAGACGCGCGGCGGCACGGCGTGGTGCGGCAGCGGGAGGTGGTGCAGGCCGGGGGCCGGGCGGGCGGCGGTGCGCGGGTCGGCCGGGTGGTGCAGGGTGCCGCGGCCGCCGGCGGGGGAGTCCGGGCCGGACAGTTCCAGCGCGGGGTAGTCGAGCAGCCGATCGTCCGGGACCGGCGGGCCGGGCGGGGGAGTGAACGTCGGAGCGAACGGGGCGGGGGCCGCGGGGGCGGGGACGGCGCCGGGGGCGGGCGGGGGTGCGCCGTAGCCGGCGAAGGCGACCGGTTCGGCGGCCTCCTCGGCCGAGCGGAGGCCGCCGGTGCGGGCGCGGGCGCGGGCCGTCCCGCCCGGGGCCTGGGGGGCCTTGGGGGCCGGGGCGGCGAGCGGTGGCGGCGGCGGGGCGGCGCCGCCGATGCTCGGGCCGACGGTCGTGCTGACGGTCGGGCTGATCGGGACGGCGAGCCGGGGCTCGGCGGCGGGCCCGGAGCCGGCGCCCGCGACGAGCACCCGGCGGGGGTCGATCGGGCGGGGGCCGGCCGCGTCGTAGCCGGTGAACAGGTCGGCCAGGCCGGGCGGGGGCTCGCGCCAGCCGGAGGGCGGCGGGGCGGGCTGGCTGCGGCCGATCCGCAGCGAGCGCAGCTTGGGCAGGTCGGTGCGGCGGTCGAGGTCGGCGGTGGAGAGTGCGAGGCGCACACCGGTCCAGTCCTCGCCGGTCTGCTGGGCGACCGAGGCGCGCAGCAGCAGGTGGCCGGTGTCGGCGCCCTGGCGGTAGGAGAGGCGGTAGGAGGGCACCCAGCGGGCGGCCTGGACGGTGTACTCCAGTTCGATGTCCAGCTCGGCGGGGGCGTCCTGCGCGGCGGCGGTGTCGTGTGCGGCGGTGTCGTGAGCGGCAGTGTCGCGATCGGTGGCGGTGTCCGACTGCGCGGAGGTGTCCGGCGGGACGGTGAGGGTCAGCAGAGCGGTCGTGGTGGTCCCGACGCTCTCGTGCCGCTCCTCGGGGGAGAGGCGGGCGAGCCGGTCGTTCAGCACCACGGCCTCGTGGTCGGCGAGTGCGATCTCGCGGACGAGCCGCGCGGCTCGGCCGTGCAGGGCGGTGAGACGCTCGTCGACGAACTCGGCCAGCTCCAGCCAGGCGTCGGCGGGCGTGCGGCGCAGCGGTTCGTCGCGGCGGCGGGGCGGCGGTACGGCGCGCAGCTCGGAGGTCCTGGCGACGGCGTCCAGGACCAGCCGGTGCTGCTCCCGCAGGGCCTCCAGATGGTCCTCGGCCGCGTCCAGCCGCCGGCGCAGCTCGGGCAGTTCGGCGGGCTCGCGGAGCTCGGCGACCGCTTCCAGGCGGGCCTCGGTGACGGCGGCGCCGGGCGGGCCGGCGAGCACCCGGGCGCGCAGCGAGCGGGCGTCGAGGGTGTCGGGCAGGCCGGTCAGCCGGAGCCGACCGCCCGGGGGCAGGACCGCCCGGGCCCGGCGGCGGCAGACCGCGCCGGCCGCGTGGACGACCACGGAGTCCAGCGCCGAGGGGACGGCGGGGACGGCGGGGACGGTGCGGGCGGGGTTTCCGGAGTTGCCTGTGCTGCCTCCGGTACTGCCCTCGGCGCCGTCGTCGTCGTGCGGTCGATGCTGGTCGCTGCTGTGTTGATCGTTCACCCGGCCAACCCCTTCGTCGCGTACCGTCGGCGGCCCATCCTGCCGTGCGGGGGCACCCGCGTCGCCGGATTTCCGCGTGCGCGCAGGCCCCGGCGTCGCGACGGGCGCTCCGGCGGCGCGGGCCGCGTGAGGGGGGACGGCCGGGGGCGGTGATGCGGTTGCGGCCAGTGCGGCCGTTGCGGCACGGGCGGCGGTGGTGATGGGGGAGGATGGGTGGCGACCCGTTCCACGCAGTGACCGCCTTCCGCGTAGTTCCGTGAGGAGAGCCACCCCGCCATGCGCACAGCCGCCGTCGTCGGTACCGGACTCATCGGCACCTCCGCCGCGCTCGCCCTCACCGGACGGGGCCTGACCGTCCACCTGGAGGACGCCGACCCGGACGCCGCCCGCACCGCCGCCTCGCTGGGCGCCGGGACCACCGAGCCCGCCGACGGGCCGGTGGACCTCGCGATCATCGCGGTGCCGCCGGCGCTGGTCGGCAAGGTGCTCGCCGACTGCCAGCGCCGCGGGCTGGCGCGCTGCTACACCGACGTCGCCAGCGTGAAGGCCGGCCCGCGCGCCGAGATCGCCGCGCTGGGCTGCGACACCGCCCACTACATCGGCAGCCACCCGATGGCCGGGCGGGAGCGGTCCGGCCCGCTGGCCGCCCGCGCGGACATCTTCGAGGGCCGGCCGTGGGTGCTCACCCCGACCCCCGACACCGACACCGAGACGCTGAACGCCGTCCTCGAACTGGTCGCACTGTGCGGGGCCGTGCCGATCGTCATGGACGCCGCGGCCCACGACCGCGCGGTGGCGCTGGTCTCGCACGCCCCCCAGCTGCTCTCCTCGCTGGTCGCCGCCCGGCTGGAGAAGGCCGACGAGACCGCCATAAGGCTCTCCGGCCAGGGCGTGCGGGACGTGACCCGGATCGCCGCCTCCAACCCCGGGATGTGGGTGGACATCCTCTCCGCCAACGCGGGCGCGGTCGCCGACGTGCTGGACGAGGTCGCCACCGACCTCGGCGAGACCGTCACCGCGCTGCGCGCCCTCCAGGCCGCCGAGGACGCCGAGCGGCGCGGCGGCGCGGCGGGCATCGAGGCGGTCATGCGGCGCGGCAACACCGGCCAGGCCCGGATCCCCGGCAAGCACGGCGCGCCGCCCACCCGGTACGAGACGGTCGCCGTCGTCCTCGGCGACCAGCCCGGCGAGCTGGGCCGGCTGTTCGGCGAGGTCGGCGCGGCGGGCGTGAACATCGAGGACGTCGACATCGAGCACTCCACCGGGCAGCAGGTGGGCTTCGTCCAGCTGTCGGTGGCGCCGGGCGCGGTGCGGCCGCTGACGGCGGCGCTGCGGGCGAGCGGGTGGAGCGTGCGGGACTGAGGTCGTTCGGTTCTGTCGGTGCTCGCCGGGTTGGCGGTGCTCGTGGTTCTGTCGGTGCTCGTCATTCTGGCGGCTTCCGCATGGTGTCCGCAGGGTGCTCGCCGTCCTAGCGGTGTTCGCAGTGCTTCACGGTGCTCTCGATGAGGGGCGGGCCGGGGAAGGGCGGAGCGGGCCGGACACCGGCGGGGCCGGGTCGGGCGGCGGTCCATTAACCTTGTGGGAGACCATCCCCGGCTTCCCCGTGCTTCGGGTTGCCATGCTCAGAGATCAGAGAGAGGTTCGCGCCGTGGACACTGCCGACCGAGCGCACGCCCCGGTCGTCGTCGCCATCGACGGACCTTCCGGCTCCGGCAAGTCGACCGTCTCCCGGGCGGTCGCCGCCCGGCTGGGCCTGAGCTTCCTGGACACCGGTGCCATGTACCGGGCGATGACCTGGTGGATGCTGGCCAACGACGTCGACGTGAACGACCCGGAGGCGGTGGCCGTCGCGTGCGGCAAGCCGGTGATCGTGTCCGGCACGGACGCGGACGGCCCGACCATCACCGTCGACGGCCGGGACGTCGCCGGCCCGATCCGCGGCCCCGAGGTGACCGCGCACGTCAGCGCCGTCGCCGCGGTGCCGGCGGTACGCGCCCGGCTGGTCGAGCTCCAGCGCGGCTGCGCCGCGGTCGCCGAGCGCGGCATCGTCGCCGAGGGCCGGGACATGGGGAGCGTGGTCTTCCCGGACGCCACCGTCAAGGTCTTCCTGACCGCCTCCGAGACGGCCCGCGCCGAGCGCCGCGCCGCCGAGCTGCGGGCCAAGGGCGTGGACGAGGCGACCATCACCGCGATGGCCGCCGACCTCGCGCGCCGGGACGCGGCGGACTCCTCGCGGGCGACCGCGCCGCTCACCCAGGCCGTGGACGCGGTCCTGGTGGACACCAGCGCGCTCACCCTGGAGCAGGTGATCGACCGGATCACCGCGCTGGTGGCGGAGCGGGCCGGCTCGGCGCTCTCGGCCGTCTGAGAACGGCCGGGGTGGTCGGCCGACCGATCATCCGATCAACAGGGTGCCGTGGTGGCACCCGGAACCATTCGCGCTGCCCCGGGAGGGGCAGGTACGCACGGCACGTCCCTGGGAAGGGCCGGGCCGGGAAACGGACAGTACGAACATGACCGCAGAGCACTCCACCGCCGGGCACGGCGAGCTGGACGCCGCCGATTACGCCGAGTTCATGGCGCTCGCCGCCGAGGAGGGCTTCGACCTCGACGACTTCGACGGCCTCGGCGACGGCGCCCACGCCCCGCTGCCGGTGCTGGCCGTCGTCGGCCGCCCGAACGTCGGCAAGTCGACCCTGGTCAACCGCATCATCGGCCGCCGCGAGGCCGTCGTCGAGGACAAGCCCGGCGTCACCCGCGACCGCGTGACCTACGAGGCCGCCTGGAACGGCCGCCGCTTCAAGGTCGTCGACACCGGCGGCTGGGAGATCGACGTCCTCGGCATCGACGCCATGGTCGCCGCCCAGGCCGAGCTCGGCATCGAGCAGGCCGACGCGGTGCTGTTCGTCGTCGACGCCACCGTGGGTGCCACGGACACCGACGAGGCCCTGATCAAGATCATCCGCCGGGCCGGCAAGCCGACCGTGCTCTGCGCCAACAAGGTCGACGGCCCGTCCACCGAGGCCGAGGCCGCCTACCTCTGGTCGCTCGGCCTCGGCGAGCCGTACCCCGTCTCCGCCCTGCACGGCCGAGGCTCCGGCGACCTGCTGGACGCCGTGATGGCCGCCCTGCCCGAGGCCCCGCCGCAGACCTTCGGCGACGCCGCCCCCGGCGGCCCCCGCCGCATCGCGCTGATCGGCCGGCCGAACGTCGGCAAGTCCAGCCTGCTCAACAAGGTCGCCGGCGAGGAGCGGGTGGTCGTCAACGAGCTGGCCGGCACCACCCGTGACCCGGTCGACGAGATGATCGAGCTCGGTGGCAAGACCTGGAAGTTCGTCGACACCGCCGGCATCCGCCGCCGGGTCCACCTGACCGCGGGCGCCGACTTCTACGCCTCGCTGCGCACCTCCGCCGCGCTGGAGAAGGCCGAGGTCGCGGTCGTCCTGGTGGACGCCAGCGAGACCCTGGCCGAGCAGGACACCCGGATCATCTCGATGGCCGTCGAGGCCGGGCGCGCCGTCGTCATCGCCTACAACAAGTGGGACCAGCTCGACGAGGAGCGCCGCTACTACCTGGAGCGCGAGATCGAGCGCGACCTCGTCCAGGTGCAGTGGGCCCCCCGGGTCAACGTCTCGGCGAAGACCGGCCGGCACATGGAGAAGCTCGTCCCGGCGATCGAGACCGCGCTGGAGGGCTGGGAGACCCGCATCCCGACCGCGCGGCTGAACGCCTTCCTCGGCGAGCTGGTGGCCGCCCACCCGCACCCGATCCGGGGCGGCAAGCAGCCGCGCATCCTGTTCGGCACCCAGGCGGGCACCCGTCCGCCGCGCTTCGTGCTGTTCGCGTCCGGCTTCCTGGAGGCGGGCTACCGCCGGTTCGTCGAGCGCCGGCTGCGTGAGGAGTTCGGCTTCGTCGGCACGCCGATCTCGATCTCGGTGCGGGTGCGCGAGAAGCGCAAGAAGAAGTAGCGGTCTCCTGCGGTGTGGAAGGGCCCCGTCGGCCGGTCATGGGAC
>NZ_JBHVER010000063.1:0-37947 GCF_042802195.1 Kitasatospora sp. NPDC057500
GACACACAGGGCGGTTATCTTCGCGGACACCAGGCCCGCGAAGATCACCACCAGCGCATCACGGCACACAGTTGATCAATTACCCAACACTTTCTGAGCCGCCGGGGCCGGGCCGCCCGCCCGGTGCCCGCCCGGTGCCCGTCCGGGTGCTTCCGGGGGTCCCACCCGTGTCCGGGCGCCCGCGGCGGGCGTTGGACACCCGGAAGGGTGGCCGTGCGCGGTGGGTGGGCGGCCAGGGCGGGGCGGGTGCAGGAGAGGGACTTCGGTGGCGGCGATGCGTGCGGTGCGGGTGGTGCGTGCGGTGGCGGAGCGGGACACGGCGGTGGTCCGGAGTGCCGTGGTGCGCGGCGCGGCGGTGCTGGCGGTGGCCGGGCTGGGGCTGACCGGCTGCATGTCGGTCGGGCCGGGCGCGGACGAGCGGCACGGGGTGGTGCCGGTCGGCCAGGCGGGGACGCCGACCAGGACGGGGGCGGCGGCGACCTCGTCGGCCTCGCCGAGCGGCGCCGGACACCCCGGGGGCGCGACCGGGCGCTCGGAGCGTGCGGCGGGCGCACCGGCCCAGAGTGCGCCGACCGGGGGGATGAACGCGGCCCCCGGTGAGGCGGGCGGGGGTTCGAACGGGACGGCGGGCGCGGGCGGCGGCGGCAACGGCGGGGGCGGCGTGAACGGCGCGCCTGCGGGCGCGGAGCCGGTGCCGGCGGCGGCCTCCGGTGAGTCCGCGCCCGGCGCGACGGGTACCGCGGGGGGCGCGAACGCCAGTCCCGCGCCCCGTCCGGGCGCCGGTGGTGCCGCCACGGGCGGACCGGCCGGAGGCACGGCGGGCGGCCCCGGCGGCGGCTCCGGCGGCACGGGCCACCCACCGGGCGGTCCGGGGGCCACCACGGGCGGCGGCACCGGCGGCGGTACGGGCGGGACGACGACCTCCGCCCCGGCGGCCAGCCCGACCGGGCGCCCGTCCTCCCCGGAACCCGGCCACACCACCCCCGCCCCGACCGCCACCACGGCCCCCCAGCCGACCCCCGTCCCGAGCGCCACCGCGCCCCCCAGTTCGGGTGCGCCGGGCGGTCACTGAGCGCCGAACCGCAGCCTGGCCAGCGCATTTGCCTCTGATCCCCGGGCTCCTCTATGGTGGTAGATCGTTCGTTTGATCCATTTGACTGGCGCCCTACTCCCATCTGGCGCCCTTGGCGCGTTCCGGCGATCCGTGGCTGACCGCATAGAGGCGGTTGTGAAACAGAACCCCGGACTTTGGCGCGTGCCACTTCCGGAAGGTTTTGCATGTCTCTCGTTGACGACGCCCGCTTCGCCATGCCCGCGAGCGAGTCCGCCGCCGATGCCACCACCGTTCCCGCCGACGCCGACGCCGAGCTGATCGCCGCCGTCGACGCCGTCGAGGACACCACCGCCGAGACCACCACCGACGCCGACGCCGACGCCGACGCCGACGCCGACGCCGACGCCGACGCCGACGCCGACGCCGACGCCGTCGACGCCGATGTCGAGGACGCGGCCGACGAGGCCGCCGACGCCGAGCCGACCGTCACCTTCGGCGACCTGGGCCTGCCGGACGAGGTCGTCCGCGCCCTCGCCAAGCGCGGCGTCACCACCCCGTTCCCGATCCAGGCCGCGACCATCCCGGACGCCCTGGCCGGCAAGGACGTGCTGGGCCGCGGCCGCACCGGCTCCGGCAAGACCCTCAGCTTCGGCCTGCCGCTGCTGACCCGCCTCGCCGACGGCGAGCGCACCCGCGCGAAGCACCCGCGCGGCCTGATCCTGGTCCCGACCCGCGAGCTGGCCATGCAGGTCGCCGACGCCCTGGAGCCCTTCGGCTCGGTGCTCGGCCTGCGCCTCAAGGTCGTCTGCGGCGGCACCTCGATGTCCAACCAGATCTACGCGCTGGAGCGCGGCGTCGACGTCCTGGTGGCCACCCCGGGCCGACTGCGCGACCTGATCAACCGCGGCTCGGCCAAGCTCGACGACGTCCAGGTCGCCGTCCTCGACGAGGCCGACCAGATGGCCGACATGGGCTTCCTGCCCGAGGTCACCGAGATCCTCGACCAGGTGCCGGCCGGCGGCCAGCGCCTGCTGTTCTCCGCCACCCTGGAGAACGAGATCGACACCCTGGTCAAGCGCTACCTGAACGGCCCGGTCACCCACGAGGTCGACCCGTCGGCCGGCGCCGTCACCACCATGACCCACCACATCCTCGTGGTGAAGCCCAAGGACAAGGCGCCGATCACCAACGCGATCGCCGCCCGCAAGGGCCGCACGATCATCTTCGTCCGCACCCAGATGGGCGCCGACCGCGTCGCCGAGCAGCTGGTCGAGGCCGGTGTGAAGGCCGACGCGCTGCACGGCGGCATGACCCAGGGCGCCCGCACCCGGGTGCTCGGCGACTTCAAGGACGGCTACGTCAACGTCGTCGTCGCCACCGACGTCGCCGCGCGCGGCATCCACGTCGACGGCATCGACCTGGTGCTCAACGTCGACCCGGCCGGCGACCACAAGGACTACCTGCACCGCTCCGGCCGCACCGCCCGGGCCGGCCGCTCCGGCACCGTCGTCACCCTGGTGCTGCCGCACCAGCGCCGCGGCGTCTTCCGCCTGATGGAGGACGCGGGCGTGGAGGCCGGCCGCCACATCCTCGACCACGCCTTCGACGCCGAGGTGGCCCGGATCACCGGTGCCCGCTCGCTGGTCGAGGTCCAGGCGGAGAGCGCGGCCAACATCGCCGGCGCCGCCGAGCGCGAGGTCGCCGACATGACCCGCCAGCTGGAGCGCGCGCAGCGCCGCGCCGCCGAGCTGCGCGACGAGGCCGACCGCCTGTCCGCCCGGGCCGCGCGCGAGCGGGCCGAGCTGGGCATCGAGGACGAGGCCCCGGCCGCCGAGGCCGCGACCGAGGATGCCGCCGCGGACGAGACCGCCGCCGCCCCGGTGGCCGCCGCCGAGCCGGCCGCGGTGACCGAGGAGCGCACCCCGTCGTACCGCGAGGCGCGCACCGAGCGCCCGTCGTTCAACCGCGACCGTGACCGCGGTGGCTTCAACCGTGACCGTGACGACCGTGGCGGCCGCTCGTTCGGCCGTGACCGTGACGACCGTGGCGGCCGCTCGTTCGGCCGTGACCGTGACGACCGCGGCGGCCGTTCCTTCGGTGACCGTGACCGTGGCGGCTTCAACCGTGACCGTGACGACCGTGGCAGCCGTTCCTTCGGTGACCGTGACCGCGGTGGCTTCAACCGTGACCGTGACGACCGTGGCAGCCGCTCGTTCGGTGACCGTGACCGCGGCGGCTTCAACCGTGACCGTGACGACCGCGGCGGCCGTTCCTTCGGTGACCGTGACCGCGGCGGCTTCAACCGTGACCGTGACGACCGTGGCAGCCGCTCGTTCGGTGACCGTGACCGTGGCGGCTTCAACCGTGACCGTGACGACCGCGGCAGCCGTTCCTTCGGCGACCGTCCGGCCCGTTCCTTCGGTGACCGCGACCGCAGCTTCGGCCGCGACCGCGACGAGCGCGGCGGCAGCAACAACCGTCCGTTCGCCCGCCGCGACGACCACCGCTCCGGCGGCCGTCCGCAGTCCGGTGGCTTCAACCGTGACCGCGACGACCGCGGCGGCCGCTCCGGTGGCTTCAACCGCGACGACCGCAAGCCGCGTTGGAAGAACTGACGCCGCGTAGCACCTGACGCACCCGCGACGGGCCCGTTCCACTCCGGTGGGGCGGGCCCGTCGCCGTTGCCGCCGGGACCGTTGTTCTGCGGCTGAGAATAACCAGTGGCGTGCTGCCTCCGCCGTCGCCTACCGTCGGCGGCATGAGCAGCAGAATGCGTGATGTGGCGGCGGTGAACGAGGGCATCGCCGACCGGGGGGACTACCGCGCGACCGGGGGCGAACTCGTCGGGGTGGCCGAGCGGTTGGCGGCGGCGCGGGCCGGCACGGTGTCGTACGACCCGGCCGCGCTGGACGCGCTGGTCGCGGCGGGCGGCCCCGGTCGGGTGGCGGCGGGCGCCGTCGAGGTGACGGCCGAGGGCAGCATCGAGGCGGCCCACCGGCTGGTCGGAGCCGGTGCCGGGACGGTCGGCGTGCTCAACTTCGCCTCCGCCCGCAACCCCGGCGGCGGCTATCTGCGCGGTGCCCGGGCGCAGGAGGAGGACCTCTGCCGCAGCGCCCTGCTGTACACCTGCCTGCTGGAGGCGCCGGACTACTACGAGGCGCACCGCGCCTCCACCGACCTCCGGTACAGCCACCGGGTGATCGTCTCGCCCGGTGTGCCGGTGATCCGGGGCGGGGACGGTGGTCTGCTGGCGCACCCGTACGCCGTCACCTTCCTGACCTCGCCCGCCCCCAACGCCGGCCAGCTCGCCCTGCGCACCCCGGAGGGCGTGGACGTCCGGGGCGTGCTCGCCGAGCGGGCCGAGCGGGTGCTCGCGGCGGCCGCCCGGCACGGGGTGCGCGCGCTGGTGCTCGGGGCGTGGGGCTGCGGGGTGTTCCGCAACGACCCGGCCGAGGTGGCGGAGGCCTTCGAGCAGGCGCTGGACCGCCACGGCGCGGCCTTCGACCGGGTGGTCTTCGCGGTCTGGGACCGGACGCCGGTCTCGCCGAACCGGGCCGCCTTCGAGGCCCGGTTCGGGAGCTGATCCGCTCAGCCCTTGCGGGTGACCAGCGCCGAGGTGAGCGCGGAGGCGGCCGTCACCACGCCGGTGACGGCGAAGACGGAGGGCCAGGCGCCGATCTTCTTCGCCAGCGGGTGCGAGCCGCCGAAGGCCGCCACGTACAGGCCGGTCAGCGCGGCCGCGGCGGGCGCCCCCGAGCGCCGGTGCCACTGCGCGGCGGCACCCGCGCCGGCCACGGCCAGCACCGCGCCGCCGAGCTGCCGCTTCCCGGTCCAGCGGGCGACACCGTAGCCGCCGACCAGACCGCTCGCCGCGGTCAGCGCGGCCGGTGCGGTGCTCGCGAGCGCGTTCGGGATCCTCGCCATCGTCGACTCCACTCCTCGGCGGATCCGGCCCGGATCCGCGGCGGCTTCCCGGGGTTCCCCCGGCCTCCGACCATAACCCGCGGCCCCGGCCCGCCCGTCCGGGACCCCGGAACCCCCGGCCGCCCGGCGTGCTCCGGAGGAGCGGACCTACCGCACCGCCTGCTCGAAGGGCAGCGCGGGCGCGGCGGCGGCCAGCCGGGCGGCGGCCTCATGCGGCGCCAGGACCCGCTCCAGCCGCAGGTCGCCGGGCACCTGCTCGACGAACCGCCCGGCCGCCCAGCTCTGTTCGAACGGCTGCGGGTCCAGGACGAGGGTCCGTACGCCGTCCACCACCGGGATGGACTCCGGCATGCCCTCGTTCCAGATCCAACCGCCGTCCGGCGCGACCAGGTTGAACGCGCCCGTCGCGATGAACCGGCGCCCGTCCAGCCACCGGGTGCGGCTGAGCGCGACCACCTCCGGGTCGGGGCGGCTGCCGGGCAGGTGGCCGCCGCCGATCAGTGCCTCGGCGAGCAGGGTGTGCAGTTGGAAGTTGTCGGTCAGGCCGTCCATCCGGAGCAGGTAGCCGGTGCCGCTCGGGCGGTGCAGGACGAGCAGCGGCTCGTCGTCGAGGGTCGCGGCCAGGTACCGCAGGCCCTTGAGGTCGTGCTGATCGGACCGCTCGCGGTAGCGGTCGATCAGCTCGCCGAGGACCTCCGTCACGCCGTCGGCGCGGGCGGCGCGGCGCACGGCGGCGTGTGCGCAGAGCGCGAACGCGGCCCGCTGCCACAGGCCGAGCGTCCACCAGCCGGCCACCGCGCGGTGGGCGTGCCGCGGGTCCGTCCGTCCGGGCCCGGTGAGCCGGGCGTGGGCGCGGCCGGGGTCGTCCCGGTCGGGGTCCGGCAGGGCATCGTCGCCGTCGCCGTCGTCCCCGTCGTCGCCGCAGTCCTCGCCGCCCTCGGCCCACCGGTCGAGCAGCAGCAGCGCGCCGGTCAGCGCCTCGCGCAGCCCGGCGAGCACGGGGCCGGCGCAGGCCACCGGATCGGCGCCGCGCTCCACGCAGGCACCGACCATCATCGCCAGATGGGCGCGCGGGAACAGCGGGGTGGCCGGCAGCAGCGCCGCCAGCCGGGGCCCGGCCGCCGCCGACTCCGCCTCCCCGGCGGGCCCGAGCGCCCCGCCCAGCCGGCGCAGCGCCGCATCGAAGCGCTCCCCGCCGTCCGGGGGACCGTCCGGACCGTCCGCGGCGAGGCCGCCGACGGCGGCCTCCAGGGCGCCCACCGCCGCGGCGAGGGCGGACTGCTGACTGTTCGACGGCCCGCGGCCGTCCTGTGTGGAACGAGGGTCGAACACCATTCCCCGCAGCCTAGGGCCTCCTCCGTCTGTCACTGCCGGATGCGAGACTCGACGGGTGACCGACCACAAGATCACCGACGGCCTCTACCGGATCCGGAACGTCGCCACCGGCCTGTTGCTGGAGGTCCCCGGCGGCAGTCGCCGCAGCGGCGTGAAGGTGCAACTCGGCGCCGAGGACGGCTCGGACGCCCAGCTCTGGCGGCTGACCGCCGTCCACCCGGGCGGCGCGCTGTTCCACGTCGAGAACGTCGCCGGCGGCAAGCGCCTGGACGTCACCGGCGCCGCGACCGACGACGGCGTGCCGGTCCAGCAGTGGTCCGCCAACGCCTTCGGCGCCCAGGAGTGGCTGGTCGAGCACCACGTCGACGCCCCCGGCACCTACACCCTCAGCAGCTTCATCAGCGGCAAACCCCTCACCGCGCCGCCCGAGGACCCGACGGCCCCCGTCCACCAGTGGGAGGACACCGACTCCCCGACCCAGTGGTGGCGCCTGGAACGCCGGTAGTCCGCGGGCCGTTCAGTCCAGCCGGTACCCGTCGTGCTTGAACACCGAACGGTCGTGCCAGCGCAGGAAGTCGTGCGCGCGCGGTGCGGCCGGCCGGCCGTGCGGGAGCGGCACCCGGCGGTCGCGCAGCGCCCGGACGGCCTCGCCGGCGGGGGAGTCGGTGCGGAAGTGCGGGGAGATCCGCACGGTGCGGTCCTCGGTGACCCCGAGCACGCCGAAGTCGAACAGCGCGTGGTGCAGCGAGCAGAGCGCGAAGGCGTTGGCGAGGACGTCGGGGCCGCCCTGGCTGTGCCAGCGGATGTGCGCGGCCTCGACGCCGACCGTGTGGCGGCCGAGCCGGCCGTCGTAGCCGCAGAACGCGCAGGCGTGGTCGAACGCCCGCAGCACGTCGGCGGCGAACCCCGAGGCCCGCACCCGCCGCCGCACCAGCCGGAACGCCGGTTCCCCCGCCGTCCCGTCCGGGGCTCCGTCCTCCGGGGCGGCGATGTCGGCGACGTCCGGCTCCGGCAGGCCGACGTCCGCCTGCTCGCAGATCGCCGCCTCCAGGGAGGGCGTGAAGTGCCGGTCGAGCAGCAGCCGGACGGCCAACGGCCCGGCCGACGGGTCCTCGGTGAGCAGCCGCTCGACCTCGGGCCGCAGCCGCCCCACCGCGCCCACCCCGCGCAGCGCCGCCCCGCTGTCCCGGACGTCGTCCTTGCCGAGCTCGCGCCCGGCGGCGTCGGTCAGTGACCAGAGGCTCCGTTCCAGGTGGACGAACGGCATGGCGGCCCGCTGCGCGGCGGTCGCGCGGCCGACGGCCGGCCCGAAGTCGTTGATCAGCCGGCTGACCGGCTCCTCGGCCTCCGCGTACGTGACCACGCTGGTCCCGGAGTGGGCGTGCCGACCGAGCAGCCAGAGCAGCAGCAGCGGCTTGTGCGGGGCCCGCACCCCGCCGGTGTTCGCCTGCCGCAGCCGGTCCAGCGCGCCGAGCAGCTCCCCCCGTTTCATCCCCTGCGCCCTCGTCCCCGCCTAGACCGACAGGTTGGACCGGAGGGCGTCCAGGTCGGCGTCGGTGGCGCCGTGGGCGTGGAGGTAGGCGGGGAGGGAGCCGTGGTGGTCGTGGATCCAGGCGAAGGAGGAGGCCAGCAGCTCCGCCGCGACCGGGCGGGAGATCCGTTCGGCGCCGGCCTCGTCGACGTACGGGGTGGGGCCGTCCAACAGGCCGAGGCCGGTGTTGGAGAGCAGGTAGTCGGCGGTGATGTCGGCCTCGGAGGCGCCGAGCAGGGACTGGACGACGGCGATGGTGAGGCCGGTGCGGTCCTTGCCGACGGCGCAGTGGACGACGGCCGACAGGGTGCCGGAGGCGCCGAGGCGGCGGATCGCGGCGACCAGCGACGGGCCTGCGGTGGCGGCCATGAACGGGTACAGCTCGACCTGGTCCTCCGGCCAGGGCCGGTCGCAGTCCTCCCGGTTCGCGGGCAGGGTGGGCAGGCGGAGGGTCTCGTGGTCGAGGTCGTGCCGGAGGTCCGGGAAGGCGTCCTCCTCGTGCCGGCTGCGCAGGTCGATCACGGTGCGCAGGCCGAGGGCCTTGAGCCGCAGGGCGCCCTCGGGGGTGAGGGTGTGGAAGGAGCCGGAGCGGAACAGCACTCCCCGGCGCAGCGTGCCGACGCCCCCGGCGTCACGGAAGTTGCGCACCCCGGGGATGTCGATGAAGGCGGACTGCACGTCGTCGGTCATGGCCACCACGGTATGGGCGCGGACCGTTCCAGGGGAAGGAGAGGATCCGCCGGGTCTCACCGCCCGCCGGCGATGTCCAGGAACGCGCCCGTGCTGTACGAGGAGGCGGGCGACAGCAGGAAGAGGATCGCCTCGGCGACCTCCTCGGGCCGCCCGCCGCGGCGCATCGGCAGGTTCGGCGCGATCCGGTCGACCCGGCCGGGCTCGCCGCCCAGGGCGTGGATGCCGGTGTGGATCAGGCCGGGCCGCACGGCGTTGACCCGGATGCCCTCGGCGGCGACCTCCAGGGCCAGCCCGCGCGTCATCGAGTCGACGGCCCCCTTCGCCGCCGCGTAGTCCACGTACTCGTTGGGCGCGCCGATCCGGGAGGCCGCCGAGGAGACGTTGACGATGGCTCCGCCGCGCCCGCCGTGCCGGGTGGACATCCGGCGCACGGCCTGCGCGGCGCACAGGAACGGGCCGGTGATGTTGGCGGCCCAGATCCGGTTCAGCCGCTCCTCGTCGATGTCCTCCAGCCGGGTCTGCCGCTCCAGGGTGCCGGCGTTGTTCACCAGGCCGGTGAGCGGGCCGAGTTCGGCGTCGACGGTGTCGAACAGCCGGGCCACCTCGGCGCTGCGGGAGACGTCCGCGCGGACGGCGATCGCGGTGCCGCCGTCGGCCCGGATCGCGTCCACCACCGAGGCGGCGGCGGCCTCGTCCGCCCGGTAGTTGACGCACACCCGGTACCCGCGCCGCCCGGCCAGCAGGGCGGTGGCGGCGCCGATGCCGCGGCCGGCACCGGTGATCAGAACGACGTCGGGCTGCTCGGAACCGTTCGCGGTCGACATGTCCCGCACCCTACCCGCCCGGCCGAAATCCGTTCGCCCGGCGCGGCTCCGCCCGGCAGACTCCTCGGCACCGGCCGACGAGAGGAGCCCGCCCGTGTCCACCGCGCCCGGCACCGTCCTGCTCTCCGGTACCGTCCTGCTCTCCGGCATCGTCGGCTCCACCGCGTACGGGCTGGCGCACGCAGGCTCCGACGTCGACCGGCTCGGGCTGTTCGCCGCCCCGACCGAGGGCTTCCACGGCCTGCGCCGCCCCGCCGAGTCGCACGTCACCACCGCCCCGGACCGCACCCTGCACGAGGCCGCCAAGTGGTGCCGGCTGGCGCTCGGCTGCAACCCCACCGCCTCCGAGCTGGTCTGGCTGCCCGACGACCTCTACGAGGTCCGCACCCCGCTCGGCGATGAGCTGCTCGCGATACGCGCCTCCTTCCTCAGCGCCCGGGGCGTCCGCACCTCCTACCTCGGCTACGCCACCCAGCAGCTCCGCAAACTGCGGACCCGCGACACCGCTGACCCGGCCGCCCGCGCCCGGGCCGCCAAGCACGCCCGCCACCTGGTCCGCCTCCTCGACCAGGCGGTCCACCTGCACGAGACCGGCCGCAACCGGGTGCGGCTGCCCGACCCGGAGCGCGTCCGCGACCTCGGCGAGCGCATCGCCGGCGACCCCGCGCACGCCGAGCACCTCCTCGCCGCCGCCACCGACCGCCTGGACCGCCCCGGCGTCCTCCCCGACCGCCCCGACGAGCGCCCCGCCGAGGCCTGGCTCCACCGCGTCCGCACCGCCCACTGGACGTCCCACCCCCCGGCCGCGCACGCGTGAGCCCGACCCCACCGGGTAGGATCGCGGCGGCCCGCCACCGCCAACCCGGCCGGGCCCAGGGCCGCTAGCTCAATCGGCAGAGCTGCGGACTTTTAATCCGTAGGTTCAGGGTTCGAACCCCTGGCGGCCCACCACCCCGAGAGCCAGGTCAGACCCCAACTGACTTGGCTCTTTTTTACTTTTGGAGCCTCCACGAGACCTGGTGCGACCTCGCAGCGGGACGCCGAAATGCCCGATATGTTCCCCGTGCGGGGACTGGGCGGGGATACCACCGCCGGTCCGCCCTTCCGAGCCTCCATCCATCCGCCTGCACCGATGTCTGCCGGCGCCCACCCTGTGCTCCCGTGGTTCACCCGCCGTGGTCATGGGTCGGCCGCCGGCTCGGATCGAGTGCAGCTGGACAGGCCCGGGACGGGCGGCGGTTGGGTGCCGGCCTTCGGCCGGCCCGGCTTGCGGCCGTACTGGGTCGTCCATGCGGCGTACTCGGCGCGGGCCTTGGCGGTCGACGCGAGCTCGTAGGCGATGTGCTCGAAGCCGAACCTGCGGTCCGGTCGCGGCTTGCCGTCCGGGCCTGGCGCAAGCGGTAGGTAGTAGGTAGTAGCCCCGAGGTGGAACCGGATGGCAGCACCTTGGTCACTGGTGGGCCCTTCGTCATCGGTATGCATTGGCTGCCAATAGATAGCACGCCAATACCTGGGTTGTGTAGGCTGCCGACTCATGAGACAGGATGCGGTGCGCGGCCACCTGGACGGACTGCTGCTGGCCGTACTCGAAACCGGACCCCTGCACGGCTACGCGATCATCACCGCGGTCCAGCAGCGCAGTGGAGGCGCGCTGGAGCTGCGCACGGGCACGATCTACCCGGCGCTCAACCGGCTGGAGCGGATCGGGCTGCTGGCCAGCAGCTGGCAGTCGGCCGGCGAGCGCCGCAGGCGGTGCTACGAGCTCACCGAGGCCGGACGCCGGACCCTGGCCAGCGAGCGCACGGCATGGCAGGAGTTCACCACCGCCATCGGCTCGGTCCTGAATCCCGTCACGCCGTCCGGTGCCAGCGCATGAGTGCCGTCACCCCGCAGACCGACCCCATCGAGGACTACGTCGCGACCCTGTCGGCCGCGTTGCACGGCCCGGCGCGCACCAAGGCGCGCATGGTGGCCGAGGTCCGCGAGGACCTGACGGACGCCGTCTCGGAACGCACCCGGGCGGGGCTGACGTACCGGCGCGCCGCCGACCAGGCGGTGCGGGAGTTCGGGACCGCCGACGAACTCGTGGTGAGCTGGCAGCGCGAGCTGACCATCGCCCAGGCCCGGCACACGGCCCGGGCCGTGGCGCTCACCGTCCCCTTCGTGATCGCCTGCTGGTACCTGGTCCGCCAGGCCGGCCACGACCCGACCTGGGAACTGCCGCGCACCGCCCAGTTCCTGGCCGCCCACCTGGCCGGCGTCTCCGCCGTGGCCGCACTCCTGGCCGCCGTGGCCCTCGCGGCCACCGGCACTCTCGCCCGCCGGCTGCCCACGCCGGAGCGGCTGCCGCTCACCGTCGCCTGGGGCGGCACCCTCGCCAGCGTCTCCATGGCCGTCGCCACCCTCGCCCTCGCCATCGCGGCCGCGCTGGGCACCAACTGGCTGCTGCTGGCCTTCGCCGGAATCCTCGCGGCCACCTCGCACGCCCTGGTGGCGGGCTCGGCCCGGTCCTGCCGGCACTGCGCCCGGCTGGTCCTCGGGACACTGGGCGCCGGGGAGCGCTGACCGCGCGAGAGGTTCCGCCGTCGCGACGGCGGAACCTCTCCGTTTCGCCATCCGTACGCCTTCTCGCGGAGCCAGGACGCCGTTCAGCCGGCGCAGCGTCAGGACGATCCCCTCGTCGGCGCCGTGGCGCATCCCGTGGCCGGCGTTGTGCACGGTGACCGGAACCCCGTACTCGCCGACCAGCCGCTGCACGATCCGCACGTCCGCGACCCGGCGCGCACCGACCACGAGGTCCGGCCGGTGGCGCAACCCGAGCTGGAAGCCGGCCGCTTCCTCGGTGAAGCCGATGCTGTCGGGCAGCAGCACCGGGCCCGCGACGGAATCGGCCA
Source organism: Kitasatospora sp. NPDC057500 (assembly GCF_042802195.1). NCBI lineage: Bacteria > Bacillati > Actinomycetota > Actinomycetes > Kitasatosporales > Streptomycetaceae > Kitasatospora > Kitasatospora sp. NPDC057500. The sequence continues at coordinate 12,256 of NZ_JBHVER010000063.1, forward strand.
GGGCTCCGGCAGGACCGGATGCTGCATTGGAGGGGGTCATGTCTGTCCTCGTCCTGGGCGGATTTGGCGGATGGGGCGGATCGGGCGGGTGCTGCGGGCGCTCGGTGCTCAGGCGCCGGTCGTGGAGCCGGGGCGGACGATCATCAGCACGACGACCACGGCCCAGAGCAGGTTGAAGATCCCGGTGACCATGGCCAGGCGCGCCGCGGCGGACCGGGTCGCCTCCGGCGCCGCGGCGTCCGCGGCCGCGCCGGCGGGCCCGGCGAGCAGCCGCTCCTGACCGGGCAGGATCGCCATCAGCAGGAGGGCCGCGGCGATCGCCGTGAGGACGATCGAGGCGATGAGCCAGGCGTCGCCCAGCACACCCATCCGGGCGGCGGTGGCGAGGCCGAAGACCGGTACGGCGACGCCGACGACGGTGTATCCCCGGCAGATCCGGTGCAGCAGCGCCGCGGTGCCGGGGGTGCGCTCCTCCCCGGCCGGGTTGTCGCCCTCGGTCTGCGGCTTGACGAAGCGGGGGAACATCGATGCCGCCACCGTGATCGGGCCGATCGCCAGGATCGCCGCCAGCACGTGCACCGAGAGCAGAAGTTTGGTCACCAGGACCCCCTATGGATTGACTGCCAATACGTTGGCTACCAATCAATTGGTAGCACAGGTCGACCTACTTGAGTAGCCTGCCTACCTGTTCCCGGCCTACTGGTGGCGCCGCGGACGGCCTCCGCCCGGGGGCCGGGGCGGGCCCGGCCGATCACGGCCCCGCCCGCCGCCCGGGCGCCGGGCGGGACGCATCCGCAGTGAGCGCACGGCCCGGACGGGCGGCGCTGTTCAGCAGCTCGGTTCAAGTTCGCCCGAGGGTGAGGGCGGTGGCACTGTGCGTAGCGGGAGGGCTGGTTGCGGCCGGCCCCGGGTTCGTCCGGGGGCGGTTCCGCGTTCAGGCCGAGCCGTTGCCGTCGAGGGTGGGGGCGGTGTCTGCGGTGACGAGGGCGGACAAGGCCGGTCTCCTGCTTCCGCCGTACCCGGGGCGGGCGCTGGTGTTCCCCGGTTCACCGGTGGCTGCCGCGGGGGCGTCCGGCGCTGGCGCAGGATCTCCGGAGGACCGCCGCCCGCATCGAGATCTTCGAGACCCGGGACCCGAATCGGAGCGCGGACAGGCAGGGCCGCAGCGGACGTTCGTGAACCGGTCCGGTGATTGTTCGCCAGGGCCCTTCCGGCGCCGGGCATCACGCAAGGAACCGGAGCCATGACCGGTGTACCTGCCATCCCGCCGTACCCGCTGCCTGGCGAGGACGACCTGCCGCCCGCCGTCGTGTCCTGGACCGCCGAGCCCGATCGCGCCGTCCTCCTCGTCCACGACATGCAGCACTGCTTCCTCGACCCCGTACCCGACCCCACCTGCGCCGAACTGGCGCGCAATTCCGCCCGGCTGCGGGGCCGCTGTGCCGCGTTGGGCGTCCCGGTCGCCTACGCTGTCCAGCCGGGCGGCATGACCGGCGAACGGCGCGGCCTGCTCAGAGACTTCTGGGGCCCGGCATGCGCCCTGCCCCGGAGGACCGGCAGGTGATGGACGCGCCGGCACCCGCCGAACAGGACTGGCTGCTTCGCCAAGTGGTGCTACAGCGCCTTCTTCCGGACCGACCTGGTCCGGCGGATGCGCGACGCCGGTCGCGACCAGCTCGTGTTCTGTGGCGTCTAGGCCCATGCGGGCGTGCCGGCCACCGCCGTCGAGGCCTTCAGCAACGACATCCAGGTCTTCCTCGTCGCCGATGCCACCGCCGACTTCTCCCCGGAGTGCCACCGCTCGCCGCTCACCTGCGCCGCCGAGCGCTGCGCCCGCGTCACCACAGTCGGGGGGCTGTTCTCGTGACGGCCGCCCCGGTCGGCGGGCCCGTATTCGTCCGCACGGGACGGCCCGGTCTGGCATGATGTCCACGGTGTCGGGGTGCTAGCTCAATGGGTAGAGCAGCGGACTTTTAATCCGTGGGTTCAGGGTTCGAGCCCCTGGCGCCCCACCGACACGCGAAGGCCCGGGCCGGACCACCACCGACCCGGGCCTCCGCCGTTCCCGGGACGCCGCCGGGCGCGGAACGATTCGGCAGGATCATCGGTTTGTATGATCCGAGAGCTGGCCTCCTGGGGGACGAGGGGCCTGCCGTGGGGCCGTGGGGGATGTCATCTCGGGGGCGTTCGTAGGGTATTGCGACCGTCGTATGTGCAACCTCGGGGCTTTCTCGGCCGTCTCTTTGTGTGCAGCGCGTCCGGATGCAGGGGGGCGCGGTGTCCGGTGGTGAAAGGTCATATGCATGTCAGGTCAATGGGGCGAAGGTCCGGCTCGCGGTGACGACGCGCCCGGTGCGCTCACGGCCGACGGGGCGAAGGCCACCGCTGTGCCCCCGCCCCGTCCGGGCGGCCGCGCCGAGGCCCGCCGCGCCGCCCAGGGCAGGGCGGGCGCCGGCCAGGCAGCGCCTCCGGCGGCTCCCGGCGGCCGGGCCGCGGCCCGGGCGGCGGCGCGCAAGCCCAAGTGGGGCGCCAAGAAGATCGTCGCCTGGTCCGCCGCCGGCGTGCTCGTCCTGATGGCGGGCACCGGCGGGCTGATCTACTACAAGCTGAACGGCAACATCAAGACCATCGACCCGGATGCCTTCAGCAAGGACCGCCCGCCGGAGGCGCAGGCCGACGCCAACGGCAACAAGCCGGTGAACATCCTGCTGATCGGCTCGGACAGCCGCGGCGGCGCCAACTCCGACCTCGGCGGCGGCGATTCCGAGGGCGCCCGCTCGGACACCACGATCCTCCTGCACGTCTACGCCGACCACAAGCACGCCGTCGGCATCTCGATGCCGCGCAACGCCATCGTGACGATCCCGCCGTGCAAGAAGCCGGACGGGAAGTGGACCAAGGAGCAGAAGGGCGAGGACGTCCTGTTCAACGGGGCCTTCTCCACCGGCGGTTACCCGGAGGGCAACCCCGCCTGCACGCAGAACACCCTGGAGAAGATCACCGGCATCCGGATCGACCACACCATGGTGGTCGACTTCCAGGGGTTCGCGGCGATGACCAAGGCCGTGCAAGGCGTCGACGTCTGCCTGCCCAAGGAGATCCACGAGGGCGACATCAACCCGAATCTCGGGAGGAAGGGCGGCGTCGTCCTTCCCGCCGGGCGCCAGAAGGTGGAGGGCCAGAAGGCGCTCGACTACGTCCGGCTGCGGCACGGCCTCGGCGACGGCTCGGACATCGGCCGGATGATGCGCCAGCAGGCCTTCGTCGGCTCGATGATCAGCGCGGTGAAGCAGCGCGGTCTCAACCCCACGAACCTGCTGCCGCTGGCCGACGCGGCCACCAAGTCGCTGCGCGTCGACGAGGGGCTCGGGACGGTCGACAAGCTGATGTCCTTCGCCCTCTCGCTGAAGGACATCGACCTGCAGGACATCAAGTTCGTCACCCCGCCCTGGCGCTTCCACAAGAACGATCTGGAACTGGTCACGGCGGACGCCGACAAGCTCTGGGCGGCCGTCAGGGCCGACCGCACCATCGACGGCCAGAACGCCACCGGTGAGCAGCCCGCCGAGGCGCCCTCGCCGACCGCCCCGGCCGCCACCGCCCCGGCCACCACCGCCCCGGTCACCACCGTCGCCGAGTCCGTCCCCGCCTCCCCGCTCGCGAGCGACACCGTCAACAAGAGCATCAAGGTGTCCGTCTTCAACGGCACCTCCGCCGCCGGCATGGCCGACACGGCGGCCGAGCAGCTCAAGGCGGCCAGGTTCACCGCCACCGCGGTGGGGCCGGCGAAGAACCTGAAGTACGCGACCACGATGGTCCAGTACGCCGCCGGGCAGAAGGCGAACGCCGAGAAGGTCGCCGCCCTGTTCCCCGGCGCGAGTGTCGGGCCCGGCGGGACGGCGGGCGTCACCGTGATCGTCGGCAAGGACTTCGCGGCGGCCAACGGGGGAGCGGTCGCACCGAGTGCCTCCGGCGGCACCTCGGCGACCCCGTCCGTGCCTCCCTCGCTGCCCCCCAGCGTCACCGAGAAGGCCCGCTCGGCCGACGACGACATCTGCGAGAAGACCACCTACCCCTGATCCGCCACCGGCCGCACGGGCCCGGGGCGCGCCGTCCCCGGGCCCGTGCCATGGTGGGCCTGTCGGACACGCCCGGGGGGGAGCAGCAGGCCCGAAAGGCGGAAACCATGGCCGAGATCGCCCTGGAGCTCGACATCGCCGCCCCGCGTGCCGTCGTGCTGGCCGCGCTGACCACCCACGACGGGCTGACCTCCTGGTGGACCACCGACGTGGAGCGGGAGGACGACGTGCTGCTGTTCGGCTTCCCCGGGGTCCCCGAGCCGTACCGGCTGCGCCGCGAACGCACCGCTCCGGACCGGGTGGTGTGGGCGAACGCCGGGGCCTTCCCGCCGCACTGGGCCGGCACCTGGATCAGCTGGGACCTCGCCGACCGGCCCGACGAGCGGGGCGAGCCCGGCCACCGCACCCGGCTGCTGCTGCGGCACGGCGGCTGGCAGCCCGGCAGCGAGGAGGGCGTGCCGATGGTGGCCGGCACCTGGGCGCAGCTGGTCGTGCGGCTGAAGGACTACGCGCAGAGCGGCAAGCCGCAGCCGCTCTTCACCAAGGGCGGCCACCACCACGCGCCGTGACCGCCCGCACCCCCGCCCGTACCCCCGCAGGCGACCGCCGGGCGGACGGCGACCCGCCGGGACGCCGTCCGGTGGCGGGATCGCGGAGGCGCGGCGAAGGTGGGCGGTGTACGGCCGTCGGCCGCGCGGCCGAGCGGCCCGCGCCCTTGGCGGCCCGCCCGGCGGACGACCATCGCTTGGAGGCCCAGGAATGCCCGTAGTCACCGCACCGTACAAGCCCGGGACCCCCTGCTGGGTGGACCTGACGACGAGCGACCAGCAGGCCGCGCTCGACTTCTACCGCGACCTGTTCGGCTGGCAGGGCGAGGTCGGCCCGCCCGAGTACGGCGGCTACTCCGTGTGCTCGTTGAACGGGAAGCCGGTCGCCGGGATCATGGCGCGCTCCACCCAGGAGGGGCAGCCGCCGTCCCCGGTCACCTGGACCACCTACCTCGCCGCGGACGACGCCGACGCCGCCGCGCAGGCCGTCGCCGGGGCGGGCGGAACGATCGTCTATCCGGTGATGGAGGTCGGCGGCACCGGCCGGATGCTGGTCGCCGCGGACCCGACCGGCGCGGTGTTCGGCGTCTGGCAGAAGCTGGACTTCATCGGCGCGGGCATCGTCAACGAGCCCGGCGCACTGGTCTGGAACGAGCTCAACACGACCGACACCGGCGCGGCCGGCCGGTTCTACCAGCAGGCGTTCGGCCTGCGCCCGGGGACCATCCAGGGCATGGAGGGCTTCTACTCGCTCAACGTCGGCGACCACACGGTGGGCGGCATGCAGCCGGTCGCCGAGTACCTGGCGCCGGGCACCCCCTCGCACTGGATGACCTACTTCTCGGTGGACGACACCGACTCCACGGTGGACGCCCTGGTCAAGGCGGGCGGCTCGGTGATCCAGCCGCCGTTCGACATGCAGGCCGGGCGGATGGCGGTGGTGCGGGACCCGCAGGGCGCGGCCTTCGCGGTCACCTCCACCCCGGACTCGCCCTGAGCCCCGGCCGCCGCCGGCGGACCGCCCGTTCCCGCGACGCGCCGCCGGGAATGGGCGGTACGCCGCGCGCGGACGGGTAAGACTGCACCCATGCTGGGGCTACCGGACGACATCCGCGCTTTCCTCTTCGACCTCGACGGGGTGCTCACCCAGACCGCCACGGTGCACGCCGCGGCCTGGAAGGACACCTTCGACGCCTTCCTGCGCGCCGAAGCAGCCCGCACCGCCGGGCCGTTCACCCCGTTCGACGCCGTCGCCGACTACGACGCCTACGTGGACGGGCGGCCGAGACTCGACGGCACCCGCTCCTTCCTGCGCAGCCGGGGCGTCGAGCTGCCCGAGGGCACCGACGCCGATCCGCCGGGCGCCCGCACCGTGCACGGCGTCAGCCGGGCCAAGAACGACACCGTGCTGCGGATGATCCGCGAGCAGGGCGTCGCCCCGTACGACGGCTCGGTGGCCTACGTGCGGCGGCTGCGCGCGCTCGGGCTGCCCACCGCCGTCGTCTCGTCCAGCGCCAACTGTCGGGACGTGCTGCGCGCGGCGGGCATCGAGGGCTTCTTCGACGTGATCGTGGACGGTGTGGTCGCCAAGCGCGAGGGGCTGCCGGGCAAACCCGCGCCGGACACCTACCTGGCCGCCGCCCGGGCGCTGGGCGTCGAGCCCGCGCACGCCGCCGTGTTCGAGGACGCGCTGGCCGGGGTCGCCTCCGGCCGGGCGGGCGGCTTCGGCGCGGTGGTCGGCGTGGACCGCACCGGCCAGGCCGCCGAACTGCGCCGCGACGGCGCCACCGTGGTCGTCCGCGACCTCGCCGAGCTGATCCCCGACCACCCCGAGGAGGCGCCGGCATGACCGGTCAGGAGCGTCAGGAGCGCAAGGAGGGCCAGGAGCGCAAGGAGCGGAAGGACCGCCAGGAGCAGCCCTTCGCCGTCGACCCGTGGCAGGTCGCCGAACACGGCCTCGACCTCACCGCGCTGGCCCGCGCCGAGTCCGTCTTCGCGCTCTCCAACGGCCACATCGGCCTGCGCGCCAACCTCGACGAGGGCGAGCCGCACGGCCTGCCGGGCACCTACCTCAACGGCGTCTTCGAGCTGCGCCCGCTGCCGTACGGCGAGGGCGGCTACGGCTATCCGGAGTCCAGCCAGAGCGTCATCAATGTGACCAACGGCAAGATCATCCGGCTGCTGGTGGACGACGAGCCCTTCGACCTGCGCTACGGCGAACTGCTCAGCCACCGCCGCTGGCTGGACTTCCGCGAGGGCGTGCTGCGGCGCTCCGCCGAGTGGACCTCCCCGGCCGGACGGACCATCAAGGTCGACTCCACCCGGCTGGTCTCGCTCACCCAACGGGCCGTCGCCGCCGTCGAGTACACCGTCGAGGCGGTGGACGGCCCGGTGCGGATCGTGCTGCAGAGCGAGCTGGTCGCCAACGAGCAGCTGCCCGGCGGCCCCGAGGGCGACCCGCGGGCCGCCGCCGTGCTGGAGGCCCCGCTGCTCGCCGAGGCGCACCACGCGGGCGGGACGAAGGGCGTGCTGGTCCACCGCACCCGGTACAGCGGCATCCGGGTCGCGGCCGGCATGGACCACGTGATCGAGGGGCCGGAGCGGCTGGACACCGTCGCCGAGTCGGAGGCCGACCACAGCCGGATCACCGTCACCACCGTGCTGCACCCCGGCCGGAAGCTGAGGCTGGTGAAGTTCATCGCCTACGGCTGGTCGGCGACCCGCTCGCTGCCGGCCGTCCGGGACCAGGTGGAGGCCGCGCTGACCGCCGCCCGGTACACCGGCTGGGACGGCCTGGTCGCCGAACAGGCCGATTTCCTCAAGGAGTTCTGGGAGACCAGCGACGTCGAGATCGAGGGTGACGTCGAACTCCAGCAGGCCGTCCGGTTCGCCGTCTTCCACGTGCTCCAGGCCGGCGCCCGCAGCGAGGAACGCGCCATCCCGGCCAAGGGGCTGACCGGCCCCGGCTACGACGGCCACAGCTTCTGGGACACCGAGGCCTTCGTGCTGCCGGTGCTCACCTACTGCCTGCCCGCCGCCGTCAACCAGGCGCTGCGCTGGCGGCACACCACGCTTCCGCTGGCCCGCGACCGGGCAGCCCAACTCGGCCTGGCCGGCGCGGTGTTCCCGTGGCGGACGATCCGCGGCGAGGAGTGCTCCGGCTACTGGCCGGCCGGCACCGCCGCCTTCCACATCGGCGCCGACATCGCGGCCGCCGCCGCCCGCTACGTCCGGGCCACCGGGGACTCCGAGTTCGAGCGCGACTACGGGCTGGAACTGCTCGTCGAGACCGCCCGGATGTGGCGCTCGCTGGGGCACCACGACGCCGTCGGCCGGTTCCGCATCGAGGGCGTCACCGGCCCCGACGAGTACAGCGCCATCGCCGACAACAACGTCTACACCAACCTCATGGCGCAGACGAACCTGCGCGCCGCCGCCGAGGCCGCCGCCCGCCACCCGCGCGAGGCCGCCCGGCTCGGCGTCGACACCGAGGAGACCGCCGCCTGGCGGGACGCCGCCGCCGCGATGTTCATCCCGTACGACGAGAACCTCGGCGTCCACCCGCAGGCCGACGGCTTCACCGACCACCAGGTCTGGGACTTCGAGAAGACCCCGCCGGAGAACTTCCCGCTGCTGCTGCACTACCCGTACTTCGACCTGTACCGCAAGCAGGTGGTCAAGCAGGCCGACCTGGTGCTCGCCATGCAGGTCCGCGGCGACGCCTTCACCGACGAGCAGAAGGTCCGCAACTTCGCCTACTACGAGCGGCTGACCGTCCGCGACTCCTCGCTCTCCGCGTGCACCCAGGCGGTGATGGCCGCCGAGGTCGGGCAGCTCGACCTCGCGTACGACTACACCGCCGAGGCCGCCCTGATGGACCTGCACGACCTCGGCGGCAACACCCGCGACGGCCTGCACATGGCCTCGCTCGCCGGGGCCTGCATCGCCCTGGTGGCCGGCTTCGGCGGGCTGCGCGACCACGGCGAGGTGCTCTGGTTCCGGCCCCGGCTGCCCACCGGGATCATGCGGCTCGGCTTCTCGATGATGGTCCGCGGGCAGCTGCTGGCGGTGCGGATCGACCACGACGAGACCACGTACACGCTGCGCCGCGGCGAGGTGATCCACCTGCGGCACGACGGCGAGACGGTCCAGGTGAAGGCGGGCCGCCCGGTCACGGTGCCCACCACCACCCCGCCCGCCCAGGAGCGCTGCAGCCAGCCCCCCGGCCGCGAGCCGGCCCGCCGCCAGGCCCAGGCCGGACTCCCCACCGGCCGCATCACCTCCGGCCCCGACCACCTCGCCGCCGAGTAGCGAGGGCGGCGGGCCCCTCACCCGTCCGGCCCACCCCGGGTGCGGGGGGCCCGCCGCCGTGGTCCGCTCCCGCCCACGCGTGCCGCCCTCTCCTGGCCCTCTGCTCCGGCCCCGCCGGCCCCGCCGGCCCCGCCGGCCCCGCCGGCCTCACCCGGCCGGAGGCCGCCCCCGACCCCTCACCCGTCCGGCCCACCCCGGGTGCGGGGGGCCCGCCGCCGTCGCACGGTGCTGGTGTCGCGTGTCCGTCGCGCGTCCCCGGCGTCAGGAGATCTCCCGTGGTGAGTGTGGCCGAGCAGATGGTGGCGGTGCTCCGGGAGGCCGGGGTGGAACGGGTGTACGGCGTGGTCGGCGACAGCCTCAACCCCGTCGTGGACGCGATCCGCCGGACGGAGGGCATCACCTGGGTGCACGTGCGCAACGAGGAGGCGGGTGCCTTCGCCGCCGCCGCCGAGGCCGAGCTGACCGGCCGCCTCGCGGTCTGCGCCGGCTCCTGCGGCCCCGGCAACACCCACCTCATCCAGGGCCTCTACGACGCCCAGCGCAGCGGCGTCCCCGTCCTCGCCCTCGCCTCGCACATCCCGTCCGGCCAGATCGGCACCGGCTTCTTCCAGGAGACGCACCCCGAGCGGGTGTTCACCGACTGCAGCAGCTGGTGCGAGATGCTCTCCACCCCCGGCCAGCTGCCCCGCCTGCTGCGGGTCGCGATCCAGCACGCCCTGGGCGCGCACGGCGTCTCCGTGCTGGCCTTCCCCGGCGACGTCGCCGCGCTCTCCGCCGCCAACCCCACCGGGGTCGGCCACTTCCTCACCGAGCAGGCCGTCGCCGCCCCGCCCTGGTCCCAGGTGCAGGAGCTCGCCCGGGCGCTCGACGCCGCGCGCCGGGTCGCCCTGTTCTGCGGTGCCGGCGTGCGCGCGGCGCACGCCGAGGTGATGGAGCTCGCGGCCACCCTGCACGCGCCGGTCGGCCACTCCCTGCGCGGCAAGGAGTGGATCCAGTACGACAATCCGTACGACGTCGGGATGAGCGGCCTGCTCGGCTACGGCGCCTGCCACGAGGCGCTGCACTCCGCCGACGTCGTCGTCCTGCTCGGTACCGACTTCCCGTACGACTCCTTCCTGCCCCAGGCCCGCACCGTCCAGGTCGACCACGACGCCACCCGGCTCGGCCGCCGCACCGCCCTCGACCTCGCGGTGCACGGCGACGTCTCCGCCACCCTGCGCGCGGTGCTGCCGCTGCTGGAGCAGAAGACCGACCGCTCCTTCCTCGACGACATGCTGCGCCGCCACTGCCGCGCCCTGGAGGACGTGGTCGGCGCGTACACCCGGGACATCGACAAGCACCTGCCGATCCACCCCGAGTACGTGGCCTCGGTGCTGGACGAGGTGGCCGCCGACGACGCGGTGTTCACCGTCGACACCGGCATGAACAACGTCTGGGCCGCCCGCTACCTGCAGCCCAACGGCCGCCGCCGGGTGATCGGCTCCTTCCTGCACGGCTCGATGGCCAACGCCCTGCCGCACGCGATCGGCGCCCAGCTCGCCTTCCCCGGGCGGCAGGTGGTGGCGATGGCGGGCGACGGCGGCCTGTCGATGCTGCTCGGCGAACTGCTGACGGTGGCCAGGCACCGGCTGCCGGTGAAGACGGTGGTCTTCAACAACGGCGCGCTCGGCATGATCAAGCTGGAGATGCTGGTCTCCGGCTACCCGGAGTCGGAGATCGACAACGGCGACGTCGACTACGCCGGGATCGCCCGGGCGATGGGCATCCCCGCCAAGCGGGTCACCGAGCCGGCCCGGGTGCGGGAGGTGCTGGCGGAGGCGCTGGAGCGGCCGGGTCCGGCGCTGGTGGACGTGGTCACCGACCCGAACGCGCTGTCCATCCCGCCGCACATCACCGCCGCCCAGCTGAAGGGCTTCGCGCTGGCCGCGGGGCGGACGGTGCTCTCCGGCGGCGTCGGCCGGATGATCGACCTGGCCCGGTCCAACCTCAGGAACATTCCCCGGCCGTAGCCGCCCGATAGCGGCCTTGCCTGTGGGGCAAAAAAATTGCCCACGCGGCACGTGGGGTGTCCACTGGACACATGACCACCAGCCCAGCCGGTCCGCCCGAGGCGTCCGCCGCCCCTGTCGCTCCCGCCGCCGCCCCCGTCGGCGACCACGAGACGCAGGAGGTGGCCGGCCTCGCCGCCAGGCTGCGCGACCACCGGCTCAGCAGCCGCCTCACCCTGGAGGTCGCCGCCGCCCGGGTCGGTCTCTCCCCAGCCTACTTGTCCCGACTGGAGACCGGACGCCGCCAGCCCTCGCTGCCCGTCCTGCTCGGCCTCGCCCGGGCCTACGGCACCTCCGTCTCCGGCCTGCTCGGCGAGACCTTCACCGAGCCGGACCCGGTGGTGCGCGGCGGCGCGATCGAACCCGGCCGCGCCGGCGGCTGGGGCTACCGCCGGGCCGGAGCCCCCGGCCGGGCGATGCAGGCGCTGCGCGTGCACGTCCCCCCGGGCGTGCAGGACGCCGTGGTCCGCGTCCACCCCGGCGAGGAGTGGCTGTACGTCCTCCAGGGCCGGCTGAAGCTGACCCTCGGCGAACGCGTCCACCTGCTGGAGGAGGGCGACTCCGCCCACTTCGACTCGCTCACCCCGCACTGCATCGCCGCCGACTCCTCGTCCGGGGTCGAACTGCTCTTCATGCACACGCTGCTGCAGAGCCCCGGCGGCGAACTCTGCCTCGGCGGCGGCCCCGCCGCCCCGCACCACTGACCCGACGTCAGGAAACCCGGAGGAGAACCCGATGGCCGAGCCCGCCACCACCCCCGCCCCGACCGTGCTGCCCGCTCCGGACACCAGGGCCGCGAACTCCCCGAAGACCATCGACGCGGGCAAGTGGGCCAACCGCCGCGTCTACCACCGTCTGGTGATCTACACCGCCGGCATCCACGCCTTCGCCGGCTTCATCATCCTCCTGTTCGAACTGGGCAGCCGGAACAAGTAGCCGCCCCGCCGAACCCCGGCCGCCGAGGCACCGCCCCCGGCGGCCTCCGGCCCGTTCCGGCCGCCTTCAGGCCGTGCGCAGCAGTTCGCACAGGGCGTCGACGGCGGCGGGGAAGGCGTGGTCGGGCGGGGTGGCGTAGCCGACGACCAGGGACGGCGCGGCGCCCGGGGCCGCGGGGTGCCCGGTGAGGTACCAGCCGAGGCCGGTGAGGACCAGGCCGGCGGCGCGGGCGCGGCCCACCAGTTCCGCCTCCGGGGCGGAGCCGGGCGGCAGTTCGAGGACGGCGTGCAGCCCGGCGGCGATTCCGGTCACCTTCACGTGCGGGGCCCGTTCGGCGAGGGCCGCGACCAACTGGTCCCGGCGGCGCCGGTAGTGCAGCCGGCAGCGCCGGACGTGCCGGTCGTACCGGCCCGAGGTGATCAGTTCGGCGAAGGTGAGCTGGTCGAGCACCGGGCTCATGGTGTCCGCCAGCGCCTTGCGCCGGGCGACCGGTTCCACCAGTTCGTCGGGCAGCGCCAGCCAGGCCAGCCGCAGGCCGGGCGCCAGGCTCTTGGCGGCGGTGCCGCCGTAGACCACGCGGTCCGGGTCGAGCGCCTGCATCGCACCGAGCGGCTGCCGGTCGTAGCGGAACTCGCCGTCGTAGTCGTCCTCGACCACGTACCCGTCGTGCTCGCGGGCCCAGCGGACGGCCGCCGCCCGGCGCTCGGCGGCCAGCGCCGCGCCGGTCGGGAACTGGTGCGCGGGGGTGAGCAGCACCGCCCCCAGCCGCTCCGCCGTCCGCGCGCCCGACAGCTCCGCCAGCAGGTCCGTCCGCGCCCCGGAGCAGTCCAGCGGCAGCGGCGCGAGGCCGAGCCCGGCCGCCCGCAGGACCTCCCGCTGGGGCGGCAGCCCGTACCCCTCGACGGCCACCCGCCCCGCCCCGCGCTCGCGCAGCGCGGCGGCCAGCAGGCCGAGGCCCTGGCCGAAGCCGGCGCAGACCAGCAGCCGCTCCGGATCGGTGCGCACGCCCCGCACCCGGGCCAGGTAGTCGGAGAGCGCCCGCCGCAGCTCGATCCGCCCCAGCGGGGAGCCGTAGTCGAAGGCCTCGTGCGGCGCCACGGCCAGCGCCCGGCGGGCACTGGCCAGCCAGGCGCTGCGGGGGAACAGCGAGAGGTCGGGCCGCCCGGCGAGCAGGTCGTGCCGCCCGGTGGGGCGGCGGCCCGCCCGCACCTCGACGGGGCGGCCGGCGGGCCGGGACGCGGCGCGTTCGGCGACCGTCGTCCCGGAGCCCTGCCGCGAGCTGAGCCAGCCCTCGGCGGTCAGCTGACCGTACGCCTCGACGACGGTGTTGCGGGCGATCCCGAGGTCCTCGCCGAGTGCCCGGGAGGACGGCAGCCGGGTGCCGGGCGCGAGCCGCCCGTCCTGGACGGCCTCGCGCAGCGCGTCCTCCAGCGCCGCGCGCAGCCCGGCCCCCGCGGCGCGCCGTTCGCCGAGGTCGAGGTGGAGATCGCCGCCGAAAGCGGTCCAGCGGCCGGAGCCCTGGCCGGAGCCCTGGCCGGAGCCCTGGTCGGAGTCAGGGCCGGAGTCGCCGGCGGTGCCTCGGGCGGCGTCCGGGCCGGGGCCGGGGGTGGTTCGGGGGCGGCTCATGGCGGGATTATCGCCGCACCCCCCGCGGCCCCCGGATGTCCGATACATTGCGCCGGACGCACGACCGCGGTGGGGGTGGCGAACATGGCGTACCAGTACGGGAGTTCTGCGGTTCAGCAGAGAAGACGGCGGCCGGGGCGCGGGGGGTGCCTGGCCGTCCTGCTGCTGCCGGTGTTCGGTGCGCTGCTGGGCTATCCGCTCGCCGTGCCGGTCGTGGTCCCCGCCCTGATGCGGGCGCAGACCCCGCCGCAGCACGCCACGGCCGGGCAGATGGCGATCCTGGTCGGCATCGCGTACGCGGTCGCATTGCTGGTCGACTGGCAGGCGGGACGGCGGCGGCGGCCGGTCGCCCGCTGGGTGGTGCCGGTGCGGGCGGTCGTGCTGACCGCCGCGTGCTCGCTGGTCGCCCACCTGGTCGGCGCGTACCTCGTGCCGGAGGTCTTCGGCGCCGACCTGGATCCGGCCGCGGCGAACGGTTACGCCCTGCAGTGCCTGGTGGTGGGCGGGTTCGCCTGGCTGTGGCGGCTGGGCGTCCGCTCCTGGGCCGGCGACCCGGTGGAGCGTCCGCGGCCCCGCTGGACGGGGGCGGCGCCGTCCTCGGACCGCTCCTCCTCGCGCACCGCCACCGTCACCCGCCCGGCGGCGGGGGAGGTGTGGGTGGCGATGGTGCCGTTCCGGGACCGCGCGGAGGCGGCCCGGCACTACTGCGTGGTGGTGGGCGCCCGGGCCGGGTACGCGGAGGTCCTGCAGATCACCAGCAAGGACAAGGACCACCGCGACGACTACATGCGGATGGAGAACGAGGGCTGGGACCGCACCGGCAAGCCGTCCTGGGTCGAGATCGGGATGACGCCGCGCCGGGTGCCGTACGAGAGCTTCCTCTCCGACCACCCGCAGGGCCCCTGCCCGCCGCGGGTCTGGCGGGAGATCCAGCGCCGCCAGGCCGCGCTCGGCCCGGCCCGCCCGCCCCGTCCGCCGCGCCCGCGCCCCTCCGGCGGCCCGTCCCCGTCCGCCCGCGGCCCCCGCCGGCCCTGACCCCCGCCGGGGGAGGGGCTCAGCCCCAGGTCGCCCCGGCGGGCTCCTGGATCGTGGTGTTGATCCGGTTGAAGAAGTTCGTCAGGCTGATCATCAGGATGATCGCCGACAGCTGCTCCTCGGTGAAGTGGTCGGTGGCCGCGTCCCAGACGTCGTCCGGCACCGCCTGCCCCGAGCGGTCGGCGATCCGGGTGGCGGCCTCGGTCAGCGCGAGCGCGGCCCGCTCCTCCTCGCTGAAGAACGGCGCCTCCCGCCAGGCGGCCACCGCGTGCAGCCGCTCGTCGGTCTCGCCGGCCTTCTTCGCCCCGGCGACGCCCCCGAAGACGCAGGCGCTGCACCCGTTGATCTGGCTGGCCCGCAGGTGGACCAGCTCCATGGTCCGCTGCGGGACGCCGCCCCGGTGCACCGCCTGGTAGACGGCCTGGATGCCCTTCATCGCGTCCGGCAGGACCATCGCCGGGTTCTTCATCCGGGCGGTGCGGGCGGTGGTCTGAGTGGTCATCGGTGATCCTCCCGATCGGGCTGCCCGCGCTGTCGTCACGCGGAGCGGTTAACGTCCGTCAATGAACTGACGGATGCCGACGCGAGGGTGTGACGGATGAACGGGGAAGACTTTCTGGCCGAGCGGTTCGAGGCGCACCGGCCCCACCTCCGGGCGGTCGCCTACCGGATGCTCGGCTCGCTCAGCGAGGCCGAGGACGCCGTCCAGGAGACCTGGTTCAAGCTGAGCCGCTCGGACGTCGGCCAGGTCGCCAACCTGGGCGGCTGGCTGACCACCGTGGTCGGCCGGGTCTGCCTGGACCTGCTGCGCTCCCGGGCCGCCCGGCGCGAGGACCCCCTCCAGGACCGGGACGGCCGGCCGGTCCGGCTGCCCGATCCGATCATCGGGGGAGCGTCGGCCGTCGACCCGGAACAGGAGATCCTGACCGCCGACTCGGTCGGCATCGCGCTGATGATCGTCCTGGAGACGCTGGCCCCGGCGGAACGGCTGGCCTTCGTGCTGCACGACCTGTTCTCGGTGCCGTTCGACGAGATCGCCCCGATCCTCGGCCGTACCTCCGCCTCCACCCGCCAGCTCGCCAGCCGGGCCCGCCGCCGAGTCCAGGGCGCCGCGCCCGCGCCGGACGCCGACCTGGCACTGCGCCGCGAGGTGGTGGAGGCGTTCCTGGCCGCCGCCCGCGGCGGGGACTTCGACGCGCTGCTCACCGTCCTCGACCCGGACGTGGTGGCCCGCTCCGACGGCGGCACCCTGCGCCCGGCCACCTTCCGGCGCGGTGCGACCGAGGTCGCGGCCGGGGCGAGCGTGTTCGGCGCGCAGTTCGCCGGGGAGTTCCGCCCGGTGCTGGTCAACGGCGAGCCGGCGGTGGCCACCTTCGTCGACGGCCGCCCGGTCGCGCTCGCGGCGTTCACCGTGCGCGGCGGCAGGGTCGTGGAGCTGAACATCTTCACCGACCCCGGGCGCCTGGAGCGCCTCGGCCTCACGGCGGCCTGACGCCGGCCCCGCCCGCCGTCCGGGGGCGAGCCCCCGGGCGGCGCTCAGCGGCCCGCCCACGGCGGTCACGGCGCACGGCCGTCCTCGTCACGGCCGCCGGTCCCCTTCGCACCGCCGTCCCGCCGACGATCCCCGAATCCCCGCCCCCGAACGGAGCCCCGCACACCCCTGCAACTACCTGTCGACGGCGTCCGTCAGGTGCTTCCAGCCGTCCAGGTCCGCGATGCGGGCCTCCAGCGCGGTGCGCATCCCCGCGGCGCCGGAGGTGCCGAGGGCCAGGCGCAGCGGGGGGTTGGGGCTGTCGACCGCGGCCCGGATGCCTTCGGCGATCCGCGCGGCGGCGGAGAACGCGGACGCCGGCAGCGCTCCGATGCCCTTCTGGACCTCGCGGACGGTCGGGTCGTAGTCGGCCAGGCCGGCCGCGACGTCGAGGTTGGCCAGGAAGGGGGTCGCGGTCAGCCCGGGCTGGACGAGCGTGACCTTGACACCGAGCGGTGCGACCTCGGCGACCAGCGCCTCCGACAGCCCCTCGACCGCGTGCTTGGTCGCGGCCAGCAGCCCCACACCGGGGTGGGCGGACTGCCCGTAGATCGACGAGCCCTGGAGGATGTGCCCGGACCGCTGGGCGCGGAGCACCGGCAGCGTCGCGCGGAGCACGTTGAGCACCCCGAAGACATTGGTGTCGAACACGGCGCGGACCTGCGCGTCGGAGGCCTCCTCGACGGCTCCGAACAGTCCGTAGCCGGCGTTGTTGGCCACCACGTCGATGCGGCCGAACCGCGCGAGGGCGCGGTCCACCGCCGCCCGGACGGCCTGCTCGTCACGCACGTCCGCCTCGATGGCGAGCAGTCGCTCGCCGTGCGCCCCGGCCAGTTCGTCCAGGGGGGCGGTGGCGCGGGCGAGCGCCGCGACGGTGTCGCCGCCCTTCAGCGCCTGGAGCGTCAGTTCGAGGCCGATGCCGGACGTCGCGCCGGTGATCAGCCAGGTGCGGGGACGGGTCTGCTGGTTGGATTCCTTGGTCATGTTGCGACCGTAATGAGTTAGCTCGCAACGAGTCAAGGCGAATGGTGCTAGCGGTTGCCTGTTAGACCGGTTAGCGCATCTTCTGACTCGGGTAGGGTGAGGGCATGGGCAGCACGGCGGTGGAGACGGTGCTCGCGTTCGTGAACACGCGCGCGGACGGGACCGGTCGGCAGGAGTCGTTCGGGGACGGCGACTCGTTCACGGCGTGGCTGGCGGAGTACGACGAGTTCGGCGACGAGCCGGGCGGCGAGACCGTGGCGACCGATGCCGACGCCGCCGCCGCGCGCGAGCTGCGCGACGCCCTGGTGACCGTGCTGCTCGCGCACTCGGGCGACGAGGAGAGCCTGGGCGAGCCGCTGCGGCGCGCCGAGCGGCACCTGCGGCGGGCGGGTTCGCTCTACCCGCTGGCGACGGTGGTCACGGCCGGCGGTGTCGAACTGGCGTCGACGCAGGCGGGGGTGGAGCGGGTGTTCGGAACCGTGCTGGCCGCGGTGACCACCTTCGCCCGGAGCGGCGACTGGGGACGCGTCAAGGCGTGCCGGAACCCCCCGTGCCACTTCGGCTTCCTCGACCGCACCCGCAACGGGGGAGGGCTGTACTGCAGCCCCGGCTGCGGCTCCCAGGTGTCCATGCGCAACTACCGCGCGCGCCGGCGCCAGGAGGGCTAGACACCGCCCTGCCGCGCCTCCCCGCGCCCCCTCCACCGCCGTGCGGAAGGATGTCGGAAAAATCTTTCCGGCGGATGTCGAGGCCCCCGGCCCCGCTCCGACCAAGGGGTGAGAGCGCGCCGGAAGGGGCGCACGGGACGGGAGGACACCCGAGATGAAGTACGTCGCGATGATCTACGGCAACCAGGCCAAGTGGGACTCGTTCCCGGCCGAGGAGTGGCCGGCCGCGATCGCCAGGCAGGAGGCGTTCAACACCAGGTACCGCGAGACCGGCGAGCTGATCGGCGCCTACGGCCTCGCCGACGCCGCCGCCGCCCAGCTGGTGCGGCGCGCGGACGGGCTGCCGGCGGTCACCGACGGGCCGTACCTGGAGACCAAGGAGTACATCGCCAGCTTCTACCTGCTGGACTGCGAGAGCCTGGAGCGCGCCCAGGAGATCGCCGCCGACATGCCGTTCGCGGACGTCGAGCCGGTGGAGCTGTGGCCGATCCTGCACGAGTCCCCCGCCTCCGACGCGGCGGCCGTGTGAGCGGCGGCGGGCGGCCGGGAACCGGCGGCCTGGAGGGCCTGCTGCGCGACCTCGCGCCGCAGGCCCTCGGGGCGTTGGTGCGCCGGTGCGGGCGGGGGCAGTTCGACGCGTGCGAGGACGCCGTGCAGGAGGCGCTGCTGGCCGCCGCCACCCAGTGGCCGGCCGAGGGGGTGCCGGAGAACCCGCGCGGCTGGCTGGTGACGGTCGCCGGCCGGCGGCTGACCGACGCCGTGCGCAGCGAGGCGGCCCGCCGGCGGCGCGAGGACGCGCTGGCCCTCGCCACGCCGCAGTCGGCGCTGCTCAGCCCCCCGCCGGACGCGGCGCCCGCCGCCGGCCGGGACGACTCGCTGCACCTGCTGTTCCTCTGCTGCCACCCGGACCTGTCGGCGCCCAGCAGGATCGCGCTCACCCTGCGCGCCGTCGGCGGTCTGACGACGGCGCAGATCGCGGCGGCGTTCCTGGTGCCGGAGGCGACGATGGCGCAGCGGATCAGCCGGGCCAAGCAGACCGTGCGGAGTGCCGGACTGCCCGACCGGCAGCTGCCGGAACGGCTCGCCGACGTCCGCCAGGTGCTCTACCTGATCTTCAACGAGGGCTACACGGCGAGCACCGGCGACGACCTCACCGCTCCCGAACTGTCCGGCGAGGCGATCCGCCTGGCCCGGCTGCTCCTGCGGCTCGCCCCGGACGACGCCGAGACGGCCGGACTGCTCGCCCTGATGCTGCTCACCGACGCCCGCCGCCCGGCGCGCACGGGGGCGGGCGGGGAACTGGTCACGCTGGCGGAGCAGGACCGCTCGCTGTGGAACCCGGCCCTCGTCGCGGAGGGCGTCGAGCTGATCAGCCGCACGCTGCCGCGCGGCCAGGCGGGGCCGTACCAGATCCAGGCGGCGATCGCGGCGGTCCACGACGAGGCACCGGACGCCGAGTCGACGGACTGGCCGCAGATCCTGGCGCTCTACGACCTGCTGGCCCGGTTCGGCGAGAACCCGTTCATCGTCCTCAACCGGGCGGTGGCCCTGGCGATGGTCGAGGGCCCCCGGGCCGGGCTGGCGGCGCTCGCCCCCCTGGAGGCAGACAAGCGGTTCGCCCGCCACCACCGGCTGTTCGCCACCCGCGCCCACTTCCTGGAACTCCTCGGCGCCCCGACGGCGGCGGACGTCTACCGCGAAGCCGCCCGCCGCGCGACCAGCGCCCCGGAACGCCGCCACCTCACCGAACACGCCCGCCGCCTCGAGGCGGGCGCCGCACACTGGAGGAACGCATGACCCAACTCCTGCGGGTCCAGAACTTCAACATCTCGGCGGACGGCATCGCCGCCGGCGCCGGCGAGGACCAGACCCTGGAGCGCCCCTTCGGCCTCGACCACGCCGAGCGCCTGTTCTCCTGGGCCGGCGCCACGGCCAGTTGGCCGATGCGGACCGACCCGGGCGGCAGCCGGGGCCTCGACGACTACCTCACCCGCGACTACGCCCGGAACATCGGCGCCGAGATCATGGGCCGCAACAAGTTCGGTCCTCAGAGGGGGCCTTGGCAGGACCACGAGTGGCAGGGCT
Source organism: Kitasatospora sp. NPDC057500 (assembly GCF_042802195.1). NCBI lineage: Bacteria > Bacillati > Actinomycetota > Actinomycetes > Kitasatosporales > Streptomycetaceae > Kitasatospora > Kitasatospora sp. NPDC057500. The sequence continues at coordinate 32,107 of NZ_JBHVER010000063.1, forward strand.
GGTGGGGCGACCGGCCCCCGTTCCGTACCCCGGTCTTCGTCCTGACCCACCACGGGCGGCCGTCGATCACCCTGTCCGACACGACGTTCCACTTCGTCGACGGCGACCCGGCCGAGGTGCTCGCCCGGGCGAAGGAGGCGGCCGAAGGCAAGGACGTCCGCCTCGGCGGAGGGGTGACCACCATCCGCGAGTTCCTCGACGCCGACCTCGTGGACACCCTGCACATCGCGGTCTCCCCCGTGAGGCTCGGCTCCGGCCTGAAGCTGTGGGAGTCCCCCGACGAACTGCGCGACCGCTTCCACCTGGACGTCGTCCCCAGCCCGAGCGGCGTGACCCACCACCTCTTCTGGCGCAAGTAGCCGCTACGGAACGGCAATCCCGGGAGGAACGGGGTACCTCCCGGGGGCGCTGCCCGTGTAGAAGTGACACGGACGCAGGAGGGGGCGCGGGATGTCGGCGGTCGAAGCGGTTGGTGTCAGCAGGATCTATCGGAGCGGGGGCGAAGCGGTCCACGCCGTGAACCGGGTCTCCCTGACCGTGGAAGCGGGGGAACTGGCGGTGCTGGTCGGTGCCAGTGGATCGGGGAAGAGCACCCTGCTCAACCTGATCGGCGGTCTTGACCGCCCCGACAGCGGAGAACTGTCCGTGCTCGGCTCGGACATGACGGCCGCCTCGGAGAAGGAGCTGGCCCGGATGCGGCTGACCCGCATCGGCTTCGTGTTCCAGGACTTCAATCTGCTTCGTGACCTGACGCTGCTGGAGAACGTCTCACTTCCCCTGGAAGGCGCCGGAGTTGCCCGGCGAGCCGCCCGCGACGCCGCGGCGAAGGCGTTGGCGAGGGTGGGGCTCGGCGGTCTCGGTGACCGGTTCCCGAGCGAGGTGTCGGGCGGGCAGCAGCAGCGGGTGGCCATCGCCCGGGCGGTGGTGGGGGAGCGGGAGATCGTCCTCGCCGACGAGCCCACCGGCGCGCTGGACTCGGCGACGGGCCGCGAGATCATGGAACTCCTGAGCGGGCTGAGCGGTGAGGGCACCACCGTCGTTCTGAGCACCCACAATCCCGCGAACCTGGCCTTCGCCTCCCAGGTCGTGACCCTCCGCGACGGGCGGCGTGCGGACGCGGACGACACGGCGGCCGGCACCGAGGCGGCCCGAGCGTGAACCGGACCCGAGCCCTTCAACTCTCCATTGCCTGGCGCGTGGTGATCGGTCGTGGACGGCGCCGGGCGATGCTGCTCGGCCTGTTCGCCGTGCCGGTGCTCCTGGCCGCGCTCTCGGCCGGCTCGCTGCAATGGATCACCGCGAGCGCCGAGCAGCGGGCGACCGACCAGATGGGGTCCGCCTCTGCTCTGATCCTGCCCGGAGACGTGCCGCCGACGGCCGAACGGGTCTCCGCTCTCCCCGGAGGCCAGGGAATCGCCCTCGTCGAACAGGTGGACTCCTTTGAGTACCCCATGTTCGTCGGAGGGACCACGACTCTCGTCGGCTACCGGGAGACGGACTGGGAGCACGGACCGGGCGGGGCCGCCGTAGAGGTGCGGTCCGGCGCCCTCCCCACGAGGGTCGGCGAAGTGGCCGTCACCGAGCGGCTCGCCGCACGCTGGCACCTCGCGATCGGCGACAGCGTCCGGAGCCGCTGGTCCGCCGACGCGGCCCGCGTCACCGGCGTCGTCAGGATCCCCCAAGGCCACCTCGCCCAACGGGTCATGGCCGCTCCCGGCCAGGCCGCCGCCTGGAAGGACCCTCTTCACGCCGCCGAGTACGGCACCCAGTCCACGTGGCTGGTGACCGCTTCCGACCCGGGACAGCTCGCTCCGCTCGTCGCTGCCGCAGGCGACGCCGGACTCCTGGTCCGCACCCGGGCGGACGTCCGCGCCGCCAGGTCCATGGTCGAGAGCGAACCCGGCGTCGTCATGATCCCCGGTGTGCTGCTCGTGAGCGTCGGCGCCGCGGCCGCGTTCAGCATCAGAATGCGCCGCCTCCAGCACGAGTTCGCACTGCTCTCCGCGATCGGCCTGGACAGCCGCTGGATCCTCACCACCTGCCGCCTGGCCGGGGTGACCGCCGCCCTGTGGGGGGCCACCGTCGGGTACGCCGTCGGAACGGGCCTGAGCATGCTCGCCCGCCCCCTGCTTCGGGCGGTCGTCCACAAGGACCTCTCGCCGGTCGTCCTGCCCTGGGGGCGCGGACTGGCGCTTCTGCTGCTGAGCGCGGTGTGCGCCGTGGTGGCCGTCTGGTGGCCGACCAGGCTCGCCCAGCGCCGGCCGGTGGCCCAGCGGGTCCAGGCCCCCAGCCGGGACCGCGGCTCGTGGCGACTGCGCCTGGTGGCCGTCGGCGGCGGTCTGGCCGCGGCGGCCCTGGCGACCTCGGTACTCATCTCCTCGCGCGCCGACTCCTCCCTCCTGGCCACGGCCGGGTCCGTGGGGCTGTTCCTGGTCCTGCTCGGAGCCGTGCCCGGGAGCCTGCGGCTGCTCGCCCGCGCGGCCGGCCCGGCCTCCGCCACCCTCCGGATCTCACTGCGCAACCTCGCCCGCGAACCCCGGCGTCCGGTCGCCGCGGTGTCGATCGGCATCTTCGCGGTGGCTTCGAGCACCGCCACCATGGTGATCCTGGCCAGCAGCGTCCAGGACCAACGCAACAGCCATGTGGGGTCGCGCCACCTCGGGCAGATCGAGGTCCTGCTGCGGCACACCGACGACGTCACCGCGGTCTCCCAGGCCCTCGCGGCGGAGTTCGGCCCCCGTGTGCACCTGGCCGAGGTGAAGGACGTCACCGAGGCTCCGCCCCCCTCCGGGAACGCCGGAGCAAGTCGCCTGAGCGTGCCGGTCTGGCGGATCGCCGGGCCTCCCGACGCTCGCACGACGGTGGGGAACTCCCGCATCGAGTACGGGGACCGTCCCGTCGGAGCGGTCGACACCCCGGAGGAGTTCCGCGCGGTGACCGGACGCACCCCCACCGAGCCGGAATGGCGGGTCATCTCGGAGGACGGCCTCCTCGTTCTGCACCCCGCCTACCAACAGGATGGCGTCGCCACCGTCATGAGCCCGACCGCCCTGCGAGTCGACCGCATCGCCCTCGCCTCCGGGACGGACGCCACCACCATCGGACGGGCCGGAGCACTGCTGTCCAGCCGCAAGGCGCGGGAACTCGGGGCGACGGTGAGGATCTCCAGCGTCATGATCACGAGTGGCACGATGCCGCCCGCGGACACGACGGCACGCCTGGCGAAGGTGCTGGAACCGCTGGGGATCCCCGTGACCGACGTACGAATCGAACGCGGCCCCAGCGGAGTCGTGCCCACCAAGTGGTACCTGGCCCTGTCCCTCGGCTCGGTGGCCGCGGCCGTCTCGATCCTGCTCGCGCTGTCGGCTTCCGCTCAGGAGCTGCGGCCCGATCTGCGCAAACTCTTCGAGATGGGCTTCCCGCCGGCGTCGCGTCGGCGCATCACCGCCTGGCAGTCGACGGTCATCGCGCTGCTGTCCGCGCTGTGCGGTGCTGTAGCGGGACTGGTCATCGGCGCCTCACGCCTGTGGCCCTACGACATCGCCATCGCCGTCCCGTGGGCCCCCCTCAGCGCCTTCATCATCGGCCCCATCATGCTGAGCGTCATCCTGAGCCCCTTCCTCGCCCCGTCCGGAAGAAGGCTTCGGACGAACGGCTGAGTACCGGGTAGCGCTTGGGGTTGCCCACAGCCCAGATGTTGGCAACCCGTCATGGAAGTAGCGGACCCGCCCAAAGCCAGGGGGTTCGATGCTTGCCTCGTCGGTGCACCGACGAGGCAAGCGGAGAAGAGGAAGGCGAACTGGTCGATCAAGGGTTGCTTGTGTGCCGAATCAGACGCCGCCGAACTCCCCATCCCGCACGGCGCTCACGAAGGCGTTCCAGGCGCCGGGGGTGAAGGCAAGTGCTGGCCCGTTGGGGTCCTTGGAGTCCCTGACGCGCCCGGGGTTGGCGTCGTCGACCTCTACGCAGGAGCCACCGTCGCCGTTGCTGTATTTGCTCTTCCGCCACTGGGAGGGGCGGTCATCGCTCTTTGGCATGCTTGTGGACCTCCGCCGCCGAGAGGATCAGGTCCAGGGACGCCTCCGGCGACAATGCGGCGGCCCGAACGAGATCGTATGCCCGCTGGCATCTGGCGACCAAGCGATTGTCATCGATCAACTGACCGGCGTACTGGCCCTCCTGGTAGACCAGCGGTGGGGCATCCGCGAAGGTCATCAATGACATCATTCCGCCAAAGAGAGCATGGGCGCCGGCATCGAAGGGGAGGGCCTGAACGATCAGGCGCCGCCGCTTCATCAGCGCGGCGATGTGGTTGAGTTGATCGGCCATCACTTGATGGCCTCCGACAGGTCGACGGATCACGGCTTCATCCAGGATGAACCACAACTCCGGCCCTGTTGGGTCGTTGACCAGCCTCTGTCGCTCCATCCTCGCGGCGACCAGTTCCTCTAGATCGCCGTCCATGAGTAGCGGTTGTGATGCCAGGTAGACCGCTCTTGCGTAGTCCGGCGTCTGTAGGAGACCCGGCACCACATGCCCGGCGAACTCACAAATCGACGCGGCACGGCCCTCATGCTCGGCAGCTTCCTGGAAGTAGTCCGCGAAGCGCGAATACTCCAACAACTCATGAAGGCGTTCGAGCGCCCCATCGGTGTCGAGGGCCACGTCGATCCGAATCGAGAGATCCAGCTGCGGAGCCCGCTGAGCGTTCTCCAACTGTCCAATGTACGAACCGGACACGAACGTCAGTGCGCCGAGCCTGTCCTGCGACATCTTCGGCACTGCGGCTTCTCTGAGACGCCGCAGCTCACTGCCGTAGTACTCCCTCGGAGTCTTGCCGGGCGGCAGCTGGTTCGGGGTTGCCATGGGCACTCCGTCTCCACAATCAACTTGCTGTGACCGATTGGCTTCTCAGCGTAGTCTCCCTGTCCGATCCTGGAGGAGGAATCGCGAAATGCGCCCCCCCGGAATCCGGAGCTGCCCCATGCCCTCCATGCTCAGAAAGATCACCGCCGACGACCGCCGTGACGCCGCCGACGCCCTCGACGACCTCAGGGCCACGCTCGCGGCCGCCGATGCCGCCCTCCCCTCCACTGGTATCGACTGGAACTGCGCCTCCGTCACCGGCATCGTCCTCATCGACCTCGGTGCCGCCCCCACTTTCCTGGTCCGGAAACTCACCGAGGTGATCCGCGACGGTGTCCGCGCCCGTCGCCGCGAAGCCGAACAGCAGCCCTGGCGCCCCGCGCCCGGCCTCGCCCTCACTCTCAACACCCCCGACGGCATCCCCATCGAAGCCCAAGTCGTCGCCGCGACCGGACGGTTGGTGACCGTTCGGCTCCCCCGGCCCTGACCCCCCAGCCCCCCGGCCCGCACCCGAAAGACCGCACCACATGCCCAAGCACCCCGCCCCCACCCCCGGCCAACTCGTCCACGACCGCCGGACCCACCGCACCGGCGTCTACATGGACACCATCGGCGGACGCCTCTACCTCCGCCCGGTCGGCGGCGGCATCGAGTGGACGACCCGCCCCGAATACGTCTCCCTCACCCCGCCCCGCAGCCAGGCCACCACCCTGTGAGCCACCCCCGACCCCCGAGGGCCCTCCTCCTCGCCACCTCGGCCGCCTCCGTGGCGGCCGGCGCGACGACGGCCGCCCTCGCCACCCGCCTCGTCCACCCCCGCGCCCCGGGTACGGCGAACCTCCTCTTCCTCCTGCTCCTCTGCGCGGCAACCCTCCTCACCAACTCCGCTCTCGCCCGCGCCCTCCACCACTACTGGCACACCCACCGCAACTGACCACCTACCCGGCGCAGGAAGTCGGCCCGTCCGACTTCCTG
>NZ_JBHVER010000064.1:0-37545 GCF_042802195.1 Kitasatospora sp. NPDC057500
GACGGATCATCCAGCACCAGCACCGGCACCCCGACAGCCGCCGGCACCACACCCACCGTCGACGACTCCGCCACCACCAGCACCGGACCCGCATCCCCCAACGTGAACCCGATCCGCTCCCCCGGATACTCCGGATCCACCGGCAAATACGCACCCCCCGCCTTCAACACACCCAAAATCGCCACGAACAACTCCGGCGACCGACCCAACACCAGAGCCACCACCGACTCCGGCCCCACACCCAACCCGATCAACCGCCGCGCCAACCGCGACGAACGCTCGTCCAACTCCCGATACGACACCTCGACACCGTCACACACCACCGCCACGGCATCCGGAGTCCGCCCCGCCTGCTCCGAGAACAACCCCGGCACCAGACCAACCGACTCCGCCACCCCCGTGGCATTCCACTCCACCAACAACCGCCGACGCTCCACCTCACCCAACACATCCACCGACCCCACCCGCGAAGCCGGGTCATGCTCCAGCGCGGTGATCAGGCCGTCGAGGCAGGCGTGCACCAGGGCGCAGACGTACTCGGGGTCGGCCGGGTCGACGGCCTCGACGACCACGGCGAAGCCGGTGCCGTCGTCGTCGACGGCCACGTCCAGCGGGAAGTTGGTGCGGTCCTCGTAGTAGAGCTTGGTGATGCCTTCGAGCCGCTCGCCGGTCTCGGTGGCCGGCCGGACGTGCCGGTAGTTGAGGAGCGAGGTGAACAGCGGCGTCCCGCCGGCCAGACCGCTGGCCGTCTGGGCCAGGGTCAGCGGCGCGTGCTCGTGGACCATCAGTTCGGCGAGCTGGCCGCGCAGGCCGTCGACCGCCTCGCGGACGCCCCGGTCGGCGAGGCGGACGCGCACCGGCAGGGTGTTGATGAACAGGCCGGGCACCCGGTCGGCGCCGGCGCCCGCGTTCATCCGGCCGAACAGGACGCTGCCGAAGACCACGTCGTCGCGGCCGGCCAGCGCGCCGAGGACCCGCGCCCACACCAGGTGGAAGACGGTCGCCGGGCTGACGCCCAGCGACCGCGCCGTCTCCCGGGTGCGGCGGGCGAGTTCGCCGTCGACGGGCAGCTTGGCCTGGGCGACCCGGCTGCCGTCGCCGTGGACGTCCAGCATCCCGTACGGGGCGGTGGGCTCGGTGACGTCGCCGAGCAGCTCGGCGAAGTACCGCTGGTGCTCCTCGCGCGGCACGCCGAGGCGGGCCCGGGCCACGAACTCGCGGAACGGCAGCGGCTCGGGCAGCTCCGCCGTCCGGTCCGTCAGGAAGGCCCGCGCCTCGGCGAGCAGGGTGTCCATCGTCGTGTGGTCGCGGACGATGTGGTGCATCGACAGCAGCGCCAGCCAGCGCCGGCCGTCCGCGTGCGGTGCGATGTGCACCCGCATCAGCGGCGCCCGGTCCATGTCCAGCCGGCCGCCCGCCGCGGTGAGCAGCTGCTCGACCGGCTCCGCGCCGGCCGGGTCCAGCGCGACTTCGGTGACCGGCAGGGCGGCGTGGCGGACGACCACCTGGACCGGCTCGCGCAGGCCCTCGGAGATGATCGCGGTGCGGTAGACGTCGTGCCGGTCGACCATCCACTGGAGCGCCCGCAGGAAGCCGTCCAACCGCTCGCGGGAGTCGAGTTCGACCACCGACGGCTTCAGGTAGACGTCGCCGCCGTCCTGGTCCGCCAGCAGGTGGTGGAAGTACATGCCCTCCTGCAACGGCGCCAGCGGGTACACGTCCGCGATGTTCGCCGCGCCGCCCGGCACGGCGGCGACCACGGTCGCGAGCTCGGCCCCGGTCAGCTCGACCAGCGGCAGCATCGCCGGGGTCAGCTCGGTGGCGCCGGCGGGGATCAGGTTCGGCGGCACCACGAGTTCCGCCGGGCCCGTCGCCACGGCCAGCGCGGCCGGGGTCGGCGCGTCGAACAGCGTGCGCACCGACACCGTGATGCCGCGCGCCCGCAGCCACTGCACCAGGGTGATGGCCAGCAGCGAGTGGCCGCCGAGCAGGAAGAAGCTGTCGTCGACGCCGACCGACGGCAGGCCGAGGACCTCGGCGAAGCCCTGGCAGACCAGCTCCTCCTGGACGGTGGCCGGCGCCCGGCCGCCACCGGCCTCGGCGCCGAAGTCCGGGGCGGGCAGCGCCCGGCGGTCCAGCTTGCCGTTCACCGTCAGCGGCAGCGCGTCCAGCACCACGAACACCGACGGCACCATGTGTGCGGGCAGCCGCTCCGCGGCGTCCGTGCGCACCGCGTCCACGTCGATGTCCGCGGCCGTGCCGCCCTTGGCCGGGGCCAGGTAGGCGACCAGCCGGCCGTCACCCGGGGCGGCCTGGTGGACCGTGACGGCGACCCGGGCGCCGCCCGCGCGGGCGGCCAGCACCGACTCGATCTCGCCCGGCTCCACCCGCTGCCCGCGGATCTTCACCTGGTCGTCGCCGCGCCCGAGGTACTCCACCTCGCCGTCCGCCGTCCAGCGCACCAGGTCGCCGGTGCGGTAGAGCCGCTCGCCGGCCGCCCCGAACGGGTCGGCGACGAACCGCTCCGCCGTCAGCGCGGCCCGGCCCACGTAGCCGCGGGCCAGCTGCGCGCCCGCCAGGTAGAGCTCTCCCGTCACGCCGGGCGCGACCGGGCGCAGCCGGCCGTCCAGGACGAACAGCCGGGTGTTGCTCACCGGCGCGCCGATGGTCACCCGGGCGCCGTCCTCGGCGGAGCAGCGCGTCGCGGTGACGTCGATCGCCGCCTCCGTCGGGCCGTACTGGTTGTACAGCGGCGCGTCGAGCACCGCCAGGAAGCGGTCCCGCAGCGCCGCCGACAGGCCCTCGCCGCCGGAGAAGACGATCCGCAGGCCGGTGCAGCCGGCCGCCCCCGGCTCGCGGAGGAACAGCTCCAGCATCGACGGCACGAAGTGCACGACGGTGATGCCGGTCTCCCGCACCAGCTCCGCCAGGTAGGCCGGGTCACGGTGGCCGCCGGGGCGGGCCACCACCAGGGAGGCGCCCTGCGTCAGCGGCCAGAAGATCTCCCAGACCGAGACGTCGAAGCCGAACGGCGTCTTCTGCACCAGCCGGTCGGCGGCGGTCAGGCCGTACGCGTCCTGCATGCCCAGCAGGCGGTTGACGATCGCGCGGTGCGCGGTCGCCACGCCCTTGGGCCGCCCCGTCGAGCCCGAGGTGAACAGCACGTAGGCGGGGTGGTCCGGCAGCAGCGGCGACACCCGGTCGGCGTCGGTCAGCGGCGAGCCGTCCAGGGCGGCCAGCTCCTCGACGAGCGCCGGGTGGTCCAGCGCCAGCACCGGCACCCCGGCGGCCTCCGGCACCCCGGCGGCGAGCAGCCCGGACGTGAGGACGGCGACGGGCGCGCTGTCGGCGAGCATGCCGGCCACCCGCTCCGCCGGGTGCTCCGGGTCGACCGCCACGTAGGCGCCGCCGGCGGTGGCCACGGCGAGCACGGCCACCACCAGGTCGACGGAGCGCTCCAGCATGACGGCGACGGCCGACTCCGGGCCGACGCCGCGGCCGGCCAGCAGCCGGGCGAGGCGGTTCACCCGCGTCCACAGCTCCGCGTAGGACAGCTCCTCGTAGGACGGCGCGGCGGAGGAGGGGGCGCCGGAGGACGGGTCGGCGCGCTCGACCAGCAGGGCCGTCGCGTCCGGCGTCCGCGCGGCCTGCGCGGCCAGCAGCTCCGGCAGCGTCGTGTCCGGCACCTCGACCGCGGTCCGGTTCCACTGCTCCAGCACCTGGTGCCGGGCCGCGTCGTCCAGCACGTCCACGGTCGTGAACCGGCTGTCCGGGGCCTCCGTCAGGGCGCGCAGCAGGTTGTCGAGCGCCGTGTGCAGCATGGCGGCGACCCGGTGCGGGCCGACCCGCCCGGGGGCGCGCACCGTGACGGCGAACCGGGAGCCGTCGTCGTCGACGGCCGCGCTCAGCGGGAAGCCCGCGCCCTCCCGGGTCTGGGTGACGGTGACGCCGTCGAGCAGGGCGTCGGGCCCCTGGACGGCGGGACCGGCGTGCCGGTAGTTGAACAGCGAGCTGAACAGCGCGCCGCCGCCGGCCGGCAGGCCGCTGGCCGTCTGGGCGACGGCGAGCGGGGCGTGCTCGTGCACCAGCAGGTCGGCCAGGTGGCCGCGCAGCCCGTCCAGCGCCTCCGCCACCGAGAACCCGTCCAGGCGGACGCGGACCGGCAGGGTGTTGATGAACAGGCCGGGCACCCGGTCCGCGCCGGCGCCGGCGCTCATCCGGCCGAACAGCACGGTGCCGAACACGACGTCGTCGCGGCCCGAGACGGCCCCGAGCACCCGGGCCCAGGCGAGGTGGAACAGCGTGGCCGGGCTGACGCCCAGCGACCGCGCCACCTCACGGGTCCGGCGGGCCGTCCCCTCGTCCACCGGCACCCGGCCGCGCTCCGTCCCGGCGTTGTCGCCGAGCAGATCGGTCAGGCCGAACGGGGCCGTGGTCTCGGTGACGTCGCCGAGCAACTCGGCGAAGTAGCGCTCGTGCTCCTCGCGCGGCACCCCGAGGCGGGCCCGGGCGACGAACTCGCGGTACGGCAGCGGCTCCGGCAGCTCGCCGGCGCGGCCGGACAGGTACGCCCGCACCTCGTCGAGCAGCACGTCGCGCGCGGTGTGGTCCTGGACGAGGTGGTGGATGCGCAGGACGGCCAGCCACCGGTCCGTGCCCGGCTCCGCCGCGGTGTGCATGCTCAGCAGCGGCGCCCGGTCCAGCTCCAGCCAGCCGCCGGCCGCGACCAGCAACTCCTCCGCCGGGTCCGCGCTCCCGGCGTCGAGGGCGACCTCGGTGACCGGCAGCGCGGCCTCGCGGAGGACCACCTGGACGGGCTCGCGCAGACCGTCCCAGACGACGGCGGTGCGGTAGACGTCGTGCCGTGCCAGCACCCAGCGCAGCGCCTCGGTGAAGGCGTCCAGCCGTCGGCGGGAGTCGAAGGCGAGCGAGACGGGCAGCAGGTAGGCGTCGCCACCGGCCTCCCGGTCGGCCATCAGGTGGTGGAAGAAGATGCCCTCCTGGAGGGGGGCGAGCGGGTACACGTCGGCGATGTTCGCCGCGCCGCCGGGGACGGCGGCGACGACGGTGGCGAGTTCGGCGTCGGTGAGGTCGACCAGCGGCAGCATCGCCGGGGTCAGCGCGGTGGCGCCCTCGGGGATCAGGTTGGCCGGGACGTCCGGCTGCGCCCCGCCGGCGGCGTGGGCCAGGCTCGCCGGGGTCGGGGTGGCGAACAGCGCGCGCACGGAGACGGTGACGCCGCGCGAGCGCAGGCGCTCGACCAGGGAGACGGCGAGCAGGGAGTGTCCGCCGAGGGCGAAGAAGTCGTCGTCCACGCCGACCAGCGGCAGGCCGAGGACCTCGGCGAAGACCTGGCAGATCAGCTCCTCGCGCACGTCCGCCGGAGCGCGGCCGGCGCCGGCCTCGTAGCTGGGCGCGGGCAGGGCCTTGCGGTCGAGCTTGCCGTTGACGGTCAGCGGGAGGGTCTCCAGGGACATGAACGCCGAGGGGACCATGTAGGCGGGCAGGCGGTCGGAGACGTGGGCGCGCACGGCGTCCACGTCCATGGCTTCGCCCGCGACGAGGTACGCCACGAGGCGCTTGTCGCCCGGGGTGTCCTCACGGACCACCACGGCCGCCTGGGCCACCTGCGGGTGCCCGGCGACGACCGCCTCCACCTCGCCCGGCTCCACGCGGAAACCACGGATCTTCACCTGCGCGTCCGCGCGACCGGCGAAAACGAGCTGCCCGTCGGCCGTCCAGCGGACGCGGTCGCCGGTGCGGTACAGGCGCTCGCCGGAACCGAACGGGTCGGCGACGAAACGTTCCGCCGTCAGGACCGACTGGCGGGCGTAGCCACGGGCCAGGCCCACGCCTGCCACGTACAACTCACCCGTCACACCGACCGGGCCAGGAGACAGCGTGTCGTCCAGGACATAGGCACGGGTGTTGTCCAGCGGACGGCCGATCGGCAGCACCTCACCGGCAACGTCATGGGCCTCGTACTGGGTGGCGCACAGCGTCACCTCGGTCGGGCCGTACAGATGCCGGACCACCAGGCCGGAGTTGTGCTCCAGCAGGCGCCGCACGGACGCCGCCGGAACGACGTCGCCGCCGGTCAGGACCTCGCGGACACCCTTGAAGCACCCCGGGTCCTGATCAGCCAGCACCCGCAGCAGACCCGCCGTCACATGGACGTGCGTCAGCCCGTGCCGGGAGACAAGACCAGCCAGAACCGAGGCGTCGACCGCCACCGGCTCAGCCACCACGACCGTCCCTCCGGACAGCAGCGGCACCCACAGCTCGTACGACGACGCGTCGAAGGCGTGCGGGGCGTGGAACAGCACCCGCATGTCCGCCGACGCACCCCAGCACCCGTCCAGCGCCAGCGCGACGAGGTCCCGATGCGTCGTGACGACACCCTTCGGGATGCCGGTCGAGCCGGAGGTGTACATCACGTACGCCGCCCGGTCCAGCAGCCCCACAACCGACGGAACCTTGCCGTGACCAGCCGGAACCGCATCCGCGAGCACCACCGGCAGGCCCGCCGGAACGTCCGACGCCAGATCCCGCGTCGTCACCACGCACACGGGGCGGGCGTCCGCGAGCACGGCCTCGACCCGCGCCGACGGCCACGCCACATCCACCGGCACGAACGCCCCGCCGGCCCGCAGCACCGCCAGCAGCATGACCACCAGCTCCGCCGAACGCTCCATCACCACGGCAACCGGCGACTCCACACCGACACCGCGCTCCACCAGCACCGACGCCAGACGGTCAGCCTTCTCGTCCAACTCACGGTACGAGAGCGACAGTTCACCACTGACCAGCGCCACAGCCTCCGGCGACTCCGCCACCCGCGCCGCGAACACCTCCGACACCGACAACTCCGACACCGCGGCAGCGGTGTCGTTCCACTCACCCACCACCAGCCGGCGCTCCGCCGCGTCCACCACCTCGACCGCCGACACCCGCAGCGCGGGGTCGGCGGCGAGCGCGTCCAGCACCCGCACCAGGCGGCCGGCCAGCCGCCGGAGCGTGTCGTGGTCGAACAGGTCCGCCGAGCCCATCAGCACGCCGCGCAGGCCGGCCGGCGCGCCGTCGGCGTCGAAGACCTCGCCGACCGTGACCTCCAGATCGAACTTGGCGCCGGAGCGGCCGAGCACCAGGGCCTCGCCGCGCAGGCCGGGCAGGTCGACGGACGAGCCGATGTCCAGCGGGGCCAGGAAGACCTGGAACAGCGGGTGACGGGCCAGCGAGCGGGCCGGGGCCAGCTCCTCCACCAGCCGCTCGAACGGCACGTCCTGGTGGCCGTACGCGCCCACGGTGGTGCCGCGCACCCGGTCCACGACCTCGGCGAAGGTCGGGTCGCCCGAGAGGTCGGTGCGCACGACGAGGGTGTTGACGAAGCAGCCGATCAGGTCGTTCAGCGCCTCGTCGGTGCGCCCGGCGATGGGCGAGCCGATCGGGATGTCGGTGCCCGCGCCCAGCCGGGAGAGGGTCACGGCAACGGCCGCCTGGAGCACCATGAACAGGGTGGCGCGGCGCTCCCGGGCCACGGCGGCGAGGGCGCGGTGGGTGTCGGCCGACAGGCTCACGCCGACCGCGTGGCCGCGGTGGGAGACCTCCGCGGGGCGCGGGCGGTCGGCGGGCAGGGCGAGTTCCTCGGGGACGCCCGCCAGGGCGTCGCGCCAGTACCCGACCTGGCGCGAGCCCAGCGCGGCGGGGTCCTGCGGGTCGCCCAGGAGGTCGCGCTGCCAGTACGCGTAGTCGGCGTACTGGATCGGCAGCGGCTCCCACTGCGGGGCCCGCCCCGCGCACCTGGCCGCGTAGGCGGCGGACAGGTCGCGGGCGAGCGGGCCGCCCGACCAGCCGTCGGTGGCGATGTGGTGCAGCACCAGGACGAGGACGTGCTCGTCCTCGGTCAGCTCGAACAGCCAGGCCCTGACGGGCACTTCGGTGGCGAGGTCGAACGGGTGCCGGGCGGCTCGGGCGACGGCACCGGTGAGTTCCGCCGCGGTGATCTCGGCGCCGGGCGGCGCGTCGGCCACCTCGACGGCCGGCAGGTCGAGCACCGCCCGGTCCCAGGCGAGGTCGTTCAGCGCGGGCAGGCCGGGGTGCGCCCGCCCCGTGTCTTCCGCCCCGAGCACCCGCACCACGGCGAGCTCCCACGGCAGGTCGGCGGGATCCAGGATCCGCTGGCCGGGCTCACCGTCCACCTCGGGGAAGACGGTCCGCAGCGCCTCGTGGCGGCCGATCAGGTCGCACAGGGCGGCGCCCAGTGCCTGCTGGTCGAGCCGTCCGGTGAGGCGAACGACGGTGGCGCTGTTGTAGGTGGAGCTCGCTCCCTCCACGCGCCACTGGAGCCACATCCGCCGCTGGGCGAAAGACATGGGGATCATCGTTTTATTCCTCCCTCGGACGCGGCCGCAGGGCCGGCCGGGCGTTCTGTGCGTGGTGGGCGTTGTCGGCGAGCCAGGCCGCGAGGCCGGCGGGGGTGGGGTCGGCGAACAGCTCCTGGATCGGCAGCTCCTCGTCCAGCAGGACGCGGACGCGGCTGACCAGGCGGGTCGCCAGCAGGGAGTGGCCTCCCAGGGTGAAGAAGTCGTCCTCGACGCCGACCGCCGGGAGTCCGAGGACCTCGGCGAAGGCGGCGCACAGGACGCGCTCGCGCTCGTTGGCCGGCTCCCGGCGGACCTGGGCGGCGCCGGCGTGCTCGGGGGCGGGCAGGGCCGCGCGGTCGAGCTTGCCGTTGGCGGTCAGCGGCAGGGCGCCGAGGACGACGACGGCGGAGGGGACCATGTGCTCGGGCAGCCGGCCGGCGGCGAACTTGCGGACCAGGTCGGCGAATCCGGCGTCCTCGGCGTCCTCCTCGTCGACCGGGACGACGTAGCCGACCAGCCTCGGTTCGCCGGTGCCCTCGGTCCGGGCGACGACGACCGCCTGCTCGACGCGGCCGTAGCCGGCCAGCACGGAGGCCACCTCGCCGGGTTCGACCCGGTAGCCGCGGATCTTCACCTGGTCGTCGGCACGGCCGGAGAAGACCAGGCGCCCGTCCGTGGTCCACCGCACCCGGTCGCCGGTGCGGTACAGGCGCCCGCCGGAGCCGAACGGGTCGGCGACGAAACGTTCCGCCGTCAGCCCGGGACGGCCCACGTAGCCGCGGGCCAGCTGCGCGCCCCCGATGTACAGCTCGCCGGCGACGCCGACGGGGGCGGGGCGCAGCGCGTCGTCCAGGACGTACACCCGGGTGCCGGGCACCGGGGTGCCGATCGGCAGGGTGCCGTCGGCGAGCGCGGCCTCGTCGAGCCGGGCGGTGACCACGCCGACGGTGGTCTCGGTGGGGCCGTAGTGGTTGTGCACGGTCCGCTCGCCGGCCTGTGCGAGAAGCCGGCGGGCCCAGTCGAGGGGGGCGGACTCGCCGCCGAGGACCAGGGAACGGGCGGGCAGGACGTCCGCGCCGTTCTCGCCGCCGAGCGCGGCGAGGTGGGAGGGCACCGCCTTCAGGTGGTCGATGCGGTGCTCGGCCAGGTAGCGGGCGACCACGGCCGGGTCGACGGCGGCCCGGGCGTCGAGGATGTGCAGTTCGCCGCCGGTGGTCAGGCTGCCGAAGACCGTGGTGTTGCCGAGGTCGGTGGCCTGGGCCTGGAGCAGCGCGTACCGGGTGCCGGGTTCGCCGAAGCCGACCCGGGCGGGGACGGCCGCGAGGTAGGCGGCCAGGCCGCCGTGGGTGACGGCGACGCCCTTGGGGCGGCCGGTGGAGCCGGAGGTGTAGATGACGTAGGCGGTCTGGCCCGGCAGGGGCTCGCGGGCCGGGGCGGGGGCCTGGGCGGCGAGTTTGGCCTCGGTGGCCGGGTCGTCGAGGGCGAGGGTCAGGACACGGCGCAGCGGAAGTTCGTCCAGGTCGTCCTCAAGGCCGACGACGACGGCGGCGCGGCTGTCGGCGACCATGTGGGCGACCCGCTCGGCGGGGTAGCCGGGGTCGATCGGCAGGTAGGCGGCGCCGGCCTTCCAGACGCCGAGGATCGCGGCGGTCATCCGGAGCCCGCGCGGCAGGTGGAGGGCGACGACGCTCTCCGGGCCGACGCCGAGCCGGTTGAGGTGGCCGGCGAGCCGGTCGGACCAGTCGTCGAGCGCGCGGTAGCTGTGCCGCTCGCCGCCGTCGACCAGGGCGGTCGCCTCCGGGGTGGCGGCGGCCTGCCGGCGGAACAGCTCCGGGGCGGTGGCGGGGGTGGTCGCCGGGACGGCGCCGGCACCGCTCCACTCCCGGAGGAGCAGCGCGCGCTGGGTGTCGTCGAGGACCTCGATCGCGGCGAGCGGGGTGCGCGGCGCGTCGGTGAGCGCCTCGACCAGGTTGGCGAGGCCGGTGGTGAGCAGCGCGTGGACGCGGTCGGGGTCGGCGGGGGCGAGCGCGCTGACGTTGATGACGAATCCGGTGCCGGAGTCGCTGACCGAGACGTTCAGCGGGTAGTTGGTGTACTCGCGGCTGACCAGGACGCCGATGCCGTCGAGGTCGATGCCGGACTCGTGGACGGTCTGCCCGTGCCGGTAGTTGAAGATCGAGGTGAACAGCGGGCGCCCGCCGGGCACGCCGCTGGCCGCCTGGGCGACGGCGAGCGGCGCGTGCTCGTGTTCGAGCAGGTCGGCGAGCTGCCGGCGCAGCGCCGTGAGGGCGTCGCCGACGGTGGTGCCGTCGAGGCGGACCCGGACCGGCAGGGTGTTGAGGAAGGGGCCGGGGACGCGGTCGGCGCCGGCGCCGGCGTTCATCCGCCCGAGCAGCACGGTGCCGAAGACGACGTCGTCGCGGCCGGAGAGCGCGGCCAGGGCGCGGGCCCAGGCGAGGTGGAAGACCGCCGCCGGGCTGACGCCCAGGGTGCGGGCCAGTTCGCGGACCCGGGCGGCCAGCCGGTCGTCGACCTCCGCCTGGGCGCGGCCGAGGTCGGTGCCGACGCGGCGCACGTCCAGCTGGCCGAACGGGGCGGTGGTCTCGGTGACGTCGCCGAGCAGTCCGGCGAAGTGGCGCTGGTGCTCCTCGCGGGAGACGCCGAGGCGGGCCTGGGCGACGAAGTCGCGGAAGGGCAGCGGTTCGGGCAGTTCGTCGACCCGGTCGGCGAGGAAGGCGCGGACCTCGCCGAGCAGCACGTCCATGGAGGTGCGGTCGCGCACCAGGTGGTGGATGCGCAGCAGGGCGAGGTGGCCGTCGCCGTCCGGCTTCGGGGCGGTGTGGACGCCCATCAGCGGGGCGCGGCCGAGGGGCATCCAGCGGCCGGCGGCGGTGAGCAGCTGCTCGGCCGGTTCGGCGCCGGCCGGGTCCAGGGTGAGGTCCTGGACGGGCAGGGCGGCTTCGCGCAGGACGACCTGGACGGGCTCGCGCAGGCCTTCCCAGGCGATCGCGGTGCGGTAGATGTCGTGGCGGTCGACGACGCGCTGGAGTCCGGCGAGGAAGCCGTCCAGCCGGGCCCGGGTGTCGAATTCGAGCACCGCCCAGCTCATGTACGGGTCGGCCTCGCCCTCGGTGCGGGCCAGGTGGTGGAAGAAGATGCCTTCCTGGAGCGGGGCGAGCGGGTAGACGTCGGCGATGTTCGCCGCGCCGCCGGGGACGGCGGCGGCGATGGTGGCGATCTCGGTGTCGGTGAGTTCGACCAGCGGCAGCATGGCGGGGGTGATCGCGGTGGCGCCGGCGGGGACGAGGTTGGCCGGGACGGCGATCGGCTCCGGCGCGGAGGCCGCGGCGAGGGCGGCCGGGGTCGGGGCCTGGAACAGGGCGGGGACGGAGACCGGCACCTGCTGCTCGCGCAGCCGGGCGACCAGGGTGACGGCGAGCAGGGAGTGGCCGCCGAGGGCGAAGAAGTCGTCGTCGACGCCGACCTCGGGCAGGCCGAGGACGTCGGCGAAGGCGCGGCAGATCAGTTCCTCGCGGGCGTCCGCCGGGGCGCGGCCGCCGCCGGCGGCGGGGCCGGGGGCGGGCAGGGCGTGCCGGTCGAGCTTGCCGTTGGCGGTCAGCGGCAGCGCGTCGAGCAGGACGAAGGCCGCGGGGACGAGGTGTCCGGGCATTCGTTCGGCGGTGAACCGGCGGACGGTGTCGGCGAGTTCGGTGCCGGCGGGTCCGGCGTTGCCGCCGGCGGGGACCAGGTAGGCGGTGAGCCGCGGGTCGCCGGGGGTGTCCTCGCGGACGACGACGGCCGCCTGCGCGACCTCCGGGTGTTCGGCGAGGACGGCGCGGACCTCGCCGGGCTCGACGCGGAAGCCGCGGATCTTGACCTGGTCGTCGGTGCGGCCGGCGAAGACCAGCTGTCCGTCGGCGGTCCAGCGGGCCAGGTCGCCGGTGCGGTAGAGGCGCTCGCCGGAGTCGAACGGGTTGGCGACGAAACGTTCCGCCGTCAGCCCGGGACGGCCCACGTAGCCGCGGGCCAGCTGCGCGCCGGCGAGGTAGAGCTCACCGGCCGTGCCGACCGGCACCGGGCGCAGCGCGTCGTCCAGGACGTACGTCCGCACGTTGCCGACGGGGGTGCCGAGCGGGACGGTGCCGGCGGCGGCGGTGCGGGCGTCCAGCCGCCCGGTGACCACGCCGATGGTGGCCTCGGTGGGCCCGTAGTGGTTGTACACGGCGCGCTCGCCGGCGGCGGCCAGCAGCTGTCCGGCCCAGGCGGGCGTGGCGGCCTCGCCGCCGAGCACCAGGGACTTGGCGGGGACGAGGCCGGCCGGGCCGGCGGCCGAGCCGAGGGCGGCCAGGTGCGAGGGGACGGCCTTGAGGTGGTCGATCCGGTGCTCGGCGAGGTAGGCGGTGAGCCGGCCGGGGTCGGTGGCGGCGTCGGCGTCCAGGACGTGGACGGTGCCGCCCGTGGTCAGGGCGGCGAAGAGCACCGTGTTGCCGAGGTCGGTGGTCTGCGCCTGGAGCAGGGCGTAGCGGTCGCCGGGCGCGCCGAGGCCGACCCGGCCGGGGACGGTGGCCGTGTAGTTGGCCAGGCCCCCGTGGGTGACGGCGACGCCCTTGGGGCGGCCGGTGGAGCCGGAGGTGTGGATCACGTAGGCCAGTCCGCCCGGCGGCACCGCCGCCGGGGCCGGGCGCCCGGCGGCGTCGACCTCGGCCGCGACCGCCGGGTCGTCCAGGCACACCACGCGCTCGGCGCTCAGGCCCGCGACCAGCTCGCGGTGGCCCAGCAGCAGCCGGGCTCCGCTGTCGGCCAGCACGAACTCCAGCCGCTCCAGCGGGTGTTCCGCATCGAGCGGGGCGTAGCCGGCGCCGGCCTTCCAGACGCCCAGCAGGGCCGTGACCATCTCGATGCCGCGCGGCAGGCAGAGCGCCACCACCGATTCGGCGCCGACGCCGGCGCCGCGCAGCCAGGCCGCAAGGCGGTCCGACCTGGCGTCCAGTTCGGCGTAGCTCAGCTCGGCGCCGCCGCACACCAGGGCCGGCGCGTCGGGCGTCCGCGCCGCCTGCGCCGCGAACAGCTCCGGCACCGACGCCTGCGGCACGGCCACCGCCGTGTCGTTCCAGTCGCGCACCACGCGGGCGCGCTCGGCGGCGTCCAGCACGTCGAGGCCCGCGACGGCGTCGGTGGGCCGGGCCGCGGCCAGCGCGCGCAGGACGCGGTGGTAGCGGTCGGCGATGCCCGGGCCGGAGGCGGGGTCGTGGCGCTCGGCGTTGAGCTGGACCAGGGTCTGCAGGCCGTCGCCGTCGGCGGTGCCGATCAGGTCGATCTTGAGTTCCTCGGCGGGGCCGCTGGACAGGCCGGTCCGGACGGCCTCGCAGTCGCCGAAGCGCAGCGGGCGGTCCACCGTCATGACGTTGACGCTCAGGCCCCAGAGCGAGCCGTGGCCGACCAGCCGGCGCTCGGCCAGGAGGTCGCGCAGCTGGTGGCGCTGGTGGCGCAGGCCCGCGCGCAGCGCCTGGGCGGTGGCGGCCAGCAGGTCGGCGACGGTGGTGCGGTGGCCGATCGTGAAGCGGACCGGCAGCACGTTGGAGGTCATGCCGGGGACGCCGAGTTCGGCCATGGTGGTGCGGCCGGTGACCGGGACGCCGACGGCGAAGTCCCGCAGTCCGGTGACCCGGTGGTGGTAGACGGCGGCGGCGGCGATCGCCAGGGTGGCGAAGCCGGTCCGCAGGCCGCGGGCGGCCGCGCGCAGTGCGGCGGCGTCCTCGGGGGCCACGTCCCGGGCGTACAGCACCGGGTGGCCGGACAGCCGCCGGCCGTGCGCCTCGCCGGTCGGCGGGAGGCCGGCCAGTGCCTCGGCCCAGAACCGCCGGTCGGCCTCCGGCTCGTCCGAGGAGCGGTAGGCGCGGTCGGCGTCCAGCAGCACCTTCAGCGGGGCCGGTGCGGCGCCCTCGGGCTCCGTGCCGCCCAGCGCCGCGGTGTAGAGCGCGGCGACCCGGGCGGCGAAGGCGGTCAGGCTGCTGCCGTCCAGGACGGCGTGGTGGATCCGCTGGTACCACAGGCACCGGTCCTCGCCGAGGACCAGCACCGCGTGGGCGGCGAGCGGGCCGCCGGTCAGCGCGACCGGGCGGGAGAGGTCCGCCGCCATCCAGGCCCGGGCGGCCGTGAAGGGGTCGTCCTCGCCCCGCAGGTCGACGACGTCCACCCGGTGCTCGTCCGCGGCGCCGACGTACTGCCGCGGCGACTGCCCCTCCAGGCGGAAGCGCAGCCGGTAGGCCTCCGCCTCCTCCAGGGCCCGGCGGGTCGCCGCCACCAGCAGGTCCACCCGCACGTCGCCACGGAGGTCGAGGTACTCGGCGATGTTGTACGCCGGGTCCTCGGGTGCCAGTTGCTGGGCGTACCAGATGCCGAGCTGACCGGACATCAGCTCGTGCGATTCCGCCTGAGGCGCAGCCATTCCCGTCATCCCCTATTCGGCAGCGAGGCCCACGAGGTGGGCGGTGAGCGCGGACAGCGTGTCGATGTCCCAGAGCAGCGTGGGCTCGATGGGCAGACCCAGGTCGTCGGTGATCTCGCCGCAGAGGGCGAAGACGTACACCGAGTCGAGGCCGTACCCGGCGAGGGAGCCCTCGGGGTCGATCTCGCCGGCCGGGATCTGCAGGAAGTGCGAGACCCGCTCGGCCAGCCAGGCCCCGATCTCCTCGGGCGTGCGCACGGACTGCGTCAGTTCCGCATCGGTCATCGGTGGTTCCCTTCTCGGCCCGCGATCGGGCGGGCGGTCAGATCGAGGAGACGGTTCTCCCGGCAGCGCCGGACGGCCAGGTCGAAGAGCCGCTGCTCGACGTCCTCGCGTTCGGCCGGCGTGAGGACGGACTCGCCGCCGAGGCGGCCGGTGAGCCGGTCCAGGACGCCCAGCAGGGCCTCCCGCGGGTACTGCTCGCCGCCCTGGGCCCACACAGCGAGCGCCGCCGCGGCGGCGAGCAGCACGGTGTAGCGGTCGGCCAGGGCGAAGGCCTGCGGCGGGGCGTCGATGGTGATCCCGGCCGGCCCGAGGGCGGCGCAGCGCTCGCGCAGGTCGCGCAGCTCGGCCTCCAGGCGGGCGGCGAAGCGGCCCACCGGGCCCGGCTGCGGCTGCGCGGCGGCCTCGGTGATCACGCCGATCAGGCCGTCGCCGCGCGGCAGTCCGGCCGCGAGCCGGTCGAAGGGCAGGTCGGGCAGCGGCCCGCCGAGGTCGAAGACCTCCTTGGCGGCGGCGCCGTCGACCAGCCAGGAGCGGCGGGCCAGCCGGGGCATCTGGGGCAGGATCATCACCAGGCAGGCGGCCCGCGAGACGTGGGCGAACGCGGCGGGGGCGATGTCCCTGGCCATCTTCTGGAAGATCGCGTACGGGCCCTCGCGCAGGTAGCCGGCGGCGCCGAGCACCGAGCGCAGGTCCTCGAACCCGTCCAGCACCAGCCGGGAGGTCAGGTACTTGGCGGCGGGCGCGTAGACGGCCATCGCCCCGGGGTCCAGGTGCAGGGTGCGCAGGCCGACCGCGGCGAAGGCGTCGACGGCGAGCAGGTCGGCGTAGGCGCGCGCGACGGTGGCGCGCACGTACGGGATGTCGGCGGCGGCGCCCCCGTACAGGCGGCGCTCCAGGGCGAACTCCACCGCCGTGCGCAGCGCGGTGTCGAACGGGCCGACGCTCATGGCCGGCAGCACCGCCCTGGTGACCTGGTAGGAGCGCAGCGCGATCTCGATGCCCTGGCCGACGCCGCCGATCAGGGCGTGGCCCGGCGCCGGGCAGTCGGTGAAGCGGATGCCGCCGAGCTGGACGCCGCGCATGCCGGAGCTGGGGAAGCGCGGCAGGTCGAGGACCCGGTTCGCGGGCAGCTCGTCGCGGGTGACCAGGAACTGGCTGTGGCTGCGGCTGCCGGCCCGGTCGCCGGTGCGGGCGAACAGCACCATCGCCTCGGCCCGGCGCAGGTTGGTGACGATCTCCTTGCGGCCGGAGAGCAGCCAGCCGCCGTCGGCCGCCCGCGCGCTGAAGCCGGCCCGGGCGAAGTCGTTGCCGTGGGCGAGCTCGTGGAACGCGGCGGCGATCCTCCGGTTGGCGAGCAGCAGGTCGGCGGTGCGGCGCTGCTGCTCCCGGTCGCCGCCGGTCCAGATGTTGACGGAGGCGATGAAGGAGGCGAAGCCGTAGCCGAGGCCGAGGGCCGGGTCGCGCCGCCAGACGGTGCGCAGCACGTCGGCGAGGGTGTCGGCGCGGCGCAGCCGGCCGCCGAGCGCGGCGGGCACGAACTCGGCGTTGAGGCCGAAGCCGTCGAGCAGGCGCTCGCCCTCGGTGTGCATCTCCTGGCGCTCGTCGGCGGCCAGGGCGTGGGCGTGGCCGAGGGGGTTCGCGGCGTCGCGCGGGTCGCCGAACAGGGCGTCGAGGCGCTCGGCGCTGCGGTGTCCGTCCTGCTGCTGGTCGATGAGCTCGCTCCGCTCGCTCATGCGGGTGCTCCTTCACTGCGGACGGCGGACAGGGGCAGCGGCGCGCCGAACGGGGTGACGGGCGCGCCGGTCTCGGCGGCCTCGGCGATGTGCCGCGACAGGGCGGCGTCGATCCGGTCGTCGCCGGGGGCGTCGGCGGGCGCGGGGGTGCGCAGCACGGCGGCGAGCCGGGCGCGCAGTGCGCGCAGCGCGGCCCGGGCCCAGAGGCCGTCCTGCCAGAGCGGTTCGCCGCGGTGGGCGGGCTCGCCGCGCGTCCACAGGTGCAGGACGGCGGCGCCTGCGTAGCAGAGCTCGTAGGCGGCGGCCAGCTCGTAGGCGGCCATCGGCGGGCGGGCCGCCGGGCGGACCTCGGCCAGCAGGGTGCCGAGCCGGCGGGCCGCCGCGGCCAGGGCGGCGGCGTGTTCGGCCAGTCCGTCGGGGGCGCCGTGCGCGGCGAGCTCCTCGGCGAGCGCGGGCAGCGACTGGACGACGGAGCAGCCGGACCGCGAGAGCAGGGACTGCGCGCTGCGGTCCAGCGGGCGCGGCGGGGTGCCGGAGGCGGCGGCCTCGGCCAGGCCGTCCGCGTCGGCGTCGCCGGCGGCCAGGGCCCGGGAGAGCCGGGGGAACTGCTGGGCGAGCGCGCTGCGGTTGACCGGGGTGCTGCCGTCGAAGACGGCGACCACCTGGTGGTCGCGCCACAGCTTCTGGAAGGCGCCGTGCTCGTAGGTGCCGGTGAGGTAGGAGCGCACGCCGAGCAGTTCGGACAGTTCGCCGAGCAGGGAGTCGACCAGGGTGGGCGCCAGCGACTTGACCACGGCGGAGGTGACGCTGAGCTCGCCGGTGAGGCTGTGCACCGACCGGGCGCCGACCAGGGTGGTGGCCTCGGCGGCGGCCAGCAGGGCCGCGCAGCGGGCGAGGATCGAGCCGGGGTGGGCGCGGTCGAGCAGCGGCCGGTGCTGGATGATCCGCTCCGCCGTGAACCGGGCGACCAGCCGCAGGCCGTGCTCGCCGGCGCCCAGCGAGAGGGCGCCGCAGGTGATGCGGGTGAGCTGGAGGGCGCGCAGCACGGTCTCGATGCCGCTGCCGGCCGGGCCGAGCAGCGCGTCGGCCGGCAGCGGGGCGCCGTCGAACTCGATGCCGGAGATGTCGATGCCGCGGATGCCGTGGGTGGGGGCCTTGGCCGGGTTGCGCCAGGTGCCGGCGGGCAGCGCGGCCTTGTCGACGACGAACAGGCTGTGGCCGCGGGCGGTCCCGGGCGCGCCGGTGCGGGCGAGCAGGGTGAGCCGTCCGCCCCGGGTGGCGTTGTTGACCGGCCACTTGAGGCCGTCCAGCCGGTAGCCGTCCGCGGTGGCGGTGGCGGTGAGGCCGCCGTTGAGCAGGTCGGCGCCGTGGTCGGGCTCGGAGAGCGCCCAGGCGATCGGGGTGCCGGCCAGGATCGCGGCGGCGGTGTCCCGCTTCTGCTCGGGGGTTCCGGCGTCCCAGACGGGGGCGGCGCCGAGGTAGGTCTTGCCGTGGGCGACCGCGATGCTGACGTCGCGCCGGGCGACGCCGCGCCAGAGGCCGATCAGCTGCTCGTGGTCGTGCAGGGCGCCGCCCCACTCGGCCGGCACGTAGTGGGCGGGCAGGCCGAAGGCGTCGAGCCGGGCGCAGGCCTCGGCGGGGAAGCGCTCGGCGGCGTCGAGGGCGGCGCTGTCGCGGGCGAGGTCCTCCAGGTCGCCGAGGGCCGCCTCCAGGGCGTCCCCGGGACGCGTCGGCGCGCTCATGCCGCACCGCCGCGCGCGATCAGGGCCAGCTGCGGGTCCAGCTCGGCGTGCAGGACGGTGAGCTCGCCGGCCAGGAAGCGCTCGCGCATCGCGGTGCGCTGGATCTTGCCGCTGGTGGTGCGGCTGACGGTGCCGCGGCGCACCAGCAGGACGTTGCGGCAGGGCACGTCCGCCTCGGTGGAGAGCCGGCGCTGGACGGCGCCGGCGACGGCGGGCAGGTCGTCGGCCCGGAGGGTGGGGCTGACCTCGTGGACCACGACGACCCGCTCGTCCGGGGCGGCGATGCCGAAGGCGGCCCCGACGAAGCCGGTCAGCGCCTGGTGCGCGGCGCGCGCCTCGCGTTCGACGTCCTGCGGGAAGAGGTTGCGGCCGCGGACGATCATCACCTCCTTGAGCCGGCCGGTGACGACCACCTCGCCGTCGACGAGGGCGCCGAGGTCGCCGGTGCGCAGCCAGGCGGTACCGGGCTCGTCGGGCAGCCGGGCGCCGAAGACCTGGTCGTTGAGGTCGGGCCGCTCCCAGTAGCCGCTGCCGACGCTCGGGCCGCTGACCCAGATCTCGCCGATCGCGCCGTCCGCGACGGCCAGGCCGTCGGCGGGGTCGACGATCCGCACCCGGATGCCGTGCGGGGCGCCGAGGGCGACCAGCGGGCGGCCCTGCTCCTCGGGGACCTGCCGGACCTCGGGGTGGCCGGCGTCCTCCAGCCGGGCCCGGTCCACGGAGAACACCTTGGACGGGGTGCCGAGCCGGGTGCCGGAGACGTAGAGGGTGACCTCGGCCATCCCGTAGCACGGCGACAGCGCGTCGGGGCGCAGGCCGGCGGGGGTGAACCGCTCGGTGAAGGCCTCCAGGGTGGCGGCGTGCACCGGCTCGGAGCCGTTGCAGATGCGGCGCACGTGCGAGAGGTCGAGGGCCGCGAGGTCCCGGTCGTTGACCAGCCGGGTGCACAGGTCGAGGGCGAAGTCGGGCACGGCGGTGACGGTGCTGCGCGACCACTGCATCATCCGCAGGTACTCCACCGGGCGGCGCACGAAGTCGCTCGGGGACATCAGGGTGACGGGCGCGCCGGCCATCAGCGGCGTGGTGAGCATCCCGAACAGGCCCATGTCGTGGTGGAGCGGCAGCCAGCTGCCGCAGCCGCCGGGCCCGTCGCCGAGGCCGAAGTACTCGCCGATGCTGCGGATGTTGGTGAGGATGTTGCGGTGCGAGAGCATCACGCCCTTGGGGCGGCCGGTCGAGCCGGAGCTGTACTGCAGCACGCCGAGGGTGTCCGGCGGCAGGTCGGGGGCGGTGGGCACGGCGGCCTCGCCGTCGCCGGCCTCCCCGGCCGCCTCGACCAGGGCGCCGTCCAGGCCGAGCGCGGCGAGCCGCTCGGCGAGCGCCTCGCGGTGGTCGGCGGTGGTGACGACCAGGGCCGGGGTGCAGTCGGCGGCGATGGCGACGGCCCGTTCGGTGGCGGTGGCCGAGCCGCCGAGCGGCGGGGTGGGCACCGCGATCAGGCCGGAGAACAGGCAGGCGAGGTAGAGCTCCACGAACTGGGTGCAGGTCGGGAGCGCGATCAGCACCCGCTCGCCCGGCGCGAAGCGGGCGGTCAGCCGTGCGGCGCGCAGTGCGGCGCGGCGGGCCAGTTCGGCGAAGCTCAGGCTCTCCTGCTCCTCGGCGTCGGAACCGCGGAACATCGTCAGCGCGGTCGCCTCCGGTTGCCGGGCGACCTGGGCGGCGAACGCGTCGCGCAGGTTCCGGTGGTCGGTGAGATCGGGCATCTCGGCACCCCTCCACGAAACGGGCCGGGCCCCGGCGGTCGCCAGGTCATCCGGCCGGATTGACGTTTCCTCGGTTCGTTCGCCGGCCGCCGGGCGGCGGAGGAATTCCTCCGCCGTTCGTCCCGGCGCGGGCGGATCGATTACTTCCGCTTGCTGTTACTTGCTTTCCATCGCGGCGATCAGGCTCTTCGGCCGCAGATCGGTCCAGTTGGTCTCGATGTATTCGAGGCAGTCCTGCCGGGCGGCCTCGCCGAATACCTTCCGCCAGCCGTCCGGAACATCGGCGAAGACCGGCCAGAGCGAATGCTGGCCTTCGTCGTTGACCAGGACCAGGAAGGAGGCATCGGGGTCGTCGAAGGGGTTCACAGCGCATTCCTTTCGTGCGGGGTTTCTCCCGGGATCGGTTTCCGGCCGGTCTCACCCGGCCGGCGTCACCAACGCCATTCGCGCTGGTTGAGCAGGTGCTCGGCCTTGATTCCGCGGTCGGCGCACCAGGTGAGGAACTCGTTGATCTGCTGGATCTGGTAGGTGTCCTCGTTGTACGTGGTGGCCATGACGTGGCCGAGCCAGTGCTCCTCGCCCATGGCGTAGATGTAGGCCTCGGTGGCGCCGAACTCGGTCATGATCGCCGCGGCCTGCTGGGCGTTGGAGCCGGAGAGCTTGCGCGAGCGGCTCATCTTCTTCGGCACCGGGCTGGTGAGCAGCGCCTGGTAGAGCCAGGTGAGCGGCGCGCCGTCGCACTCCATGCCGAGGAAGCAGATGTCGGCGGTGCCCAGGTGGTTGCGGATGTGCCGGTAGAGGACCGGGTCGATGCCCGAGGAGTCCGCGCCGACGAACACCGACTTGCCCGCCAGGTCGACCCAGTAGGTCGACTTGGCCCGGATGTCCAGGTCGCAGTGCTCGCCGAGGAACGGCGTGGCGACGACCTTGCCACCGGGGAACGGCACCTCGTCGAAGTCGTCCACCTCGACGACCGGGAAGCCGAGCTCCTTGAGGTAGAGGCCGATCGACGGGTCCTCCAGGTTGCCGCGCGAGGAGCGCGGGACGACGACGGCGCCGACCCGGCCGCGCAGCTGGAGCATGGTCTCCAGGACGATGTGGTCCTGGTGGCCGTGGGTGATCAGGACCAGGTCGATGAAGTCCGGCAGGTCGTCGTAGGTGTACCGGTCGCCGGCGCTGGCGTCGGCGCTCAGGAACGGGTCGGTGACGATCGCCGCCTGCGGCGTCTGGAGCACCAGACAGGCGTGGCCGAAGTAGCGGATGCGGCCGCCGGCCTCGATGTGGCGGTCCTCCGAGACGCTCGGACGGTCCGACAGCAGCCCGGGCAGCAGGGCGGCCTGGGCGTCGGTGAGCTCCAGGGCCTCGCGCAGCCGGCCCACCGTGGTGGGGCGGAACCGGGCGCGGAACAGCTCCTCCAGGCCGGCGTGCCGGAACGGGATCTTCGCCTCCAGCACGTCGGGCGAGGCGAGCCGCGGCGTGCTCAGGATGAACGGCCGCTCGTAGCCGGGCTCCAGCGAGATCTGGACCGACTGCCGGTCCTCGCTGTACAGCCCGCCGCGGTAGGCCAGCGGCTCCATGAAGCGCACCGACGCCTGGTTGCTGGTGTCGTACGCCAGCTCCACCAGGCCGCCGAGCTCCTTGGGCAGCTGCGGGTAGAACGGCGTCAGGTCGTAGCCGGTGGCGTTCTCCCGCAGCAGGTTCTCCGCGTCGGCGACCGCCTTGGCGAAGGCCAGCATGCCGGCCCGGTCGGTCTTGATCGAGTCGAGCAGCTCGCGGACCTCCGCGGCGCGCTCCTCGGCGATGTTGACGAAGTACCCGCCGCGCAGCTCCGGGTTGACGCTCGCCGCGACGTGCACCTGCGGATTGTCCAGATAGGACTCCAGCATCGGCACCTGGAGGAATGCGAGATTCATCGACGCCTGCACCGGAGCCACCGTGTGGAACCAGGCGTAGAACCGGTCCACCAACGGCTCGATGATGACGCGCGAACGCAGGAACATCTCGTCGTCGCTCATCACTGCACCACCCCCAGGGAATTTCATCGAGAAGAGTCATGACACGGAATTGAGAAGAATCTGCCGCCGATTACCGGCCGACCGCCCGGGGCGTTTCCCGGTTTCCGTGCTGAACGAACCCGGCCCACTCTGGCACGGGGCCGTCGGATTGATCAACGTGCACCGGAACCGGCGATTACCGGATCAGCGGTCCCGCCATTGCGGTGCGCGCTTCTCGGCGAATGCCCGCGGGCCCTCGACGACGTCCGCGCCCAGGCGCCGGCGGCGCTCCCAGACGTAGTCGGCGGTGAACGCCTCGGGCAGCGGCAGGTCCAGCGAGCGCAGCGCCGCCTCCTTGATCGCCCGCACCGCCAGCGGGGCCGCCCGCAGCAGGTCGTCGGTCCACTCGCGGACCGCGTCGTCCAGCCGGTCGGCGGGGACCACCTGGTTCACCAGGCCGAACCGCAGCGCGGTGTGCGCGTCCAGCCGGCGGCCGGTGAGCAGGTGGCCCATCGCCGTCTTCAGCGGCAGCTGCCGGGCGAGCCGGAACACCCCGCCCGCCCCCGGGACCAGGCCGAGCCTGGCCTCCGGCAGGGCGAACACGGCGTCCTCGGAGGCGACCACGATGTCGCAGGCCAGCGCGAGTTCGAAGCCGCCGCCCAGCGCGTAGCCGTTCACCCGGGCGACCAGCGGCTTGGCCAGGCCGAACCGCTCGGTCAGCCGGGGCCAGCCGGGCTGGCCGCGGCTGCCGAAGGTCGTCGCCCCGGCGCCGTCGGCGTCGATCCGGGCGCGCTCGCGCAGGTCCTGGCCGACGCTGAAGGACCGCTCGCCGGCGCCGGTCAGCACCACGACCAGCACCTCGTCGTCGGCCTCCACGTCGTCCCAGACGGCCGCCAGCTCCTCATGGGTGCGCCGGTCCATCGCGTTGAGCACCTCGGGCCGGTCCAGGGTCACGTACGCGACCCGGTCCCGCTTCTCGTACCGGACCCGCGGCCGGTCGTCAGCGGCCACCGGAGCCGCCCCCGCGCGCGGTGAACCGGCCGACCTTGCCGATCACGTCCTCGCTGTACAGCCGCAGCGCCTGCTGGAGCGCGAACGCGGCCAGGTACCGGCGGAACTCCTCCGGCGGCTCCTCGCTCAGGTTCAGCATCCGCCGGTTGGCCACCACGGCGTCGCCCTGCAGCGACTTCAGCGCCCGGTCGACGGCCTCGTCCATGGCCTCGGGGGCCACCACCTCGTCCAGCAGGGTGCGCGCCTGCGGTTCGGAGGCGTGCAGCCGGCGGCCGCCCAGGATGATCTGCCGGGCCAGCCGCGCCCCGGTGGCCCGGGTCAGCCGCAGGTTGGACACGCCGGGGACGATGCCCTCCTGCGCGGCCGGGAGGCTGACGTAGGAGTCCTCCTCCGCGATCACGTGGTCCACGGCCAGCAGCAGCTGGCAGCCCCCGCCGATCGCGAAGGCGTCCACCGCCGCGACCCACGGCTTCTCGACGACGGCCGGGCGCCAGGCCGGGCCGTCGTCGAGGACCAGGCCGCGGACCAGCTTCTGGATGTAGCCGGTCTCGCGCCGGAGCAGGAAGTCGACCAGCGAGATGTCGCCGGCGTGCAGCGCCTTCAGGTTGATGCCGGCGCTGAAGACCCTTCGGCCGCGGTAGCGGTGGTGGCTCATCACTCCCCCGCGCACCAGCCCGACCCGCACCTCGGGGTCGAGCAGCGCGAGGTCGACGGCCGTCTCCATGTCGTCGACCTGGCGGTCGTCCTCGGCGTTCAGGCAGTCGTCGCGGGTCATGGTGATCCGCGCCGCGCCGTCCGCCCGCTCCAGCCGCACCGTGCCGAGGTCCACCGCGCCGGTGCGGCGGAAGTCCGCCAGCAGCTCCAGCGCGCGCCCGGTCGGCCGGCGCATCGCGTCCAGCAGGTGCGGGCCCGCCACCGGGGAGCCGAGCACCCGGCCGAGGAACAGGCCCTGGTCGATCTCGTGCCCGGCCTTGGCCTCCTGGGCCAGCGCGCGGTCCGCGGCGAGCTGCTCCTCGGTGGGCAGCAGGCCGGGGAAGGCCTCGGCGGCCGCCCGGCACAGCTCGTCCAGCCGCAGCGGGCGGGCGTGCCGGTCGGTCAGCTCCGCGTAGACGGCCTCCACGTGCGTGTCCAGGAAGGCCGCCCGCAGGTCCCGCAGGGCGTCGGACGGGGCCCCGGCGGCCGGCTCCGCGCCGGCCGCCCGGGCGAGCGCGGCGCGGGCGGCACCCAGGTCCTCCCGCACCTCGCGCGCGGCCGCCGGGCCCGCCACGGGTGTCGCCCGCGCGGTCATGACCGGGTGTCCGCGGTACGGCGCAGCAGGCGGTCGCAGGCCGCGAGGTGGGCGCCGAGCGCCTCCTCGTAGCCGGTGGCGAGGGCGTCCAGCATCAGCTGCCGGCGCACCGCCAGGTCGGCGCCGGGCAGCGGCGCGGTCAGCTCGGCGATCCGCGCGACGGCGCCCGCGGCGTCGTCGGTCAGCTCGTCGAGCAGCCCCGCCGCCAGCGCCTCGGAGGCCTCGACGGCGGTGCCGAACAGCAGCGCCCGGCGGATCACCGCGTGCTCGCCACGGCGGGCCAGCCGGTACA
The DNA here is from genome assembly GCF_042802195.1 of Kitasatospora sp. NPDC057500. NCBI lineage: Bacteria > Bacillati > Actinomycetota > Actinomycetes > Kitasatosporales > Streptomycetaceae > Kitasatospora > Kitasatospora sp. NPDC057500. Next base: position 24,920 of record NZ_JBHVER010000064.1, read on the forward strand.
GGCCCATGCCGGGCCAGACGCCGCCGTCGGCGGTCTGCGGCACCAGGCGGGCCGAGGCGGCCGCGATCCGGTGGTCGGCGGCCAGCAGCGCGTCCAGGGCGATGCCGCCGACCTCGCCGGCCGCGACGGCGACGGTCACCGCGGGCAGCCGCTCAAGACGGCGCAGCGCGCGCTCCCACTTGCCCACCAGGCCGACCACCAGGCCCTCGGTCCACCCCGGGAGCGGGGTGCCGGACACCTCCAGGACGACCGGGCCGCCGGCGCCGTCCTCGACCCGGTCGCACAGCTCGTTCACCGCGGCGACGGCCTCGGCCGAGGGCGGCAGCGCGCCGTCGATCCGCAGAGTCAGGCCGGTTTCACCCATCGCTCTCCCCTTCACCATTGGACCAGCGCCGTCTCGATCGTCGAACCGGGGCCCATCGTCATCAACACGCCGAGGTCACCGGGCTCGGCGGCCCGCTCCGCGAGCAGCCGCTCGTAGGAGAACAGGAACGAGCCGCTGGACAGGTTCCCGTAGTCGCGCAGCACCCCGGTGGTGTGCCGCACGTCGTACCGCGTCAGGCCGAGGTTGACCCGCACCGCGTCGACGACCTTCTTGCCGCCGGAGTGCACCAGCCAGTGCGCGATGTCGCTGCGGCGCAGACCGGCGCCGGACAGCAGCCGGTCCACCACGCGTTCGGCGTTGGCACCGACGACGTAGGGGATCTCCGGGTCGAGGAAGAAGCTGAAGCGGTTCTGCTCGTCGTCCCAGTCGTAGCGCATCGCCCCGATCGCGTCGGTGATCAGGTGGCTGGCGAAGGACAGGATCCGGGGGCCCTCGGGCTCCGGCTCGCCCGGCTCCGGGGCGGTCACCACGATCGCCGCGGCGCCGTCCCCGAAGAGGCTGTTGACGACCGCGGTGCGCATCGTGGAGTCCAGCGCGTACGCGGCCGAGCACGCCTCGGCGCAGACCATGACCGCGACCTTGCCCGGGTTGGCGGCCGCCCAGCCGGCGGTGGCGTTCAGCGCGTTCAGCCCGGCGTTGCAGCCCATGCCGACCACGTCCACCCGGTGGCAGGACGGGTCGACGCCCAGCTCCCGGATGATCAGCGCGCTGAGCCCCGGGGTCAGGAAGCCGGTGGTCGTCACGCAGCAGAGGTAGTCGATCCGGGAGAGGTCCAACCCGGCGTTCTTCAGGGCCTCCTGGAGGGCCCTGGCGCCCATGTCGACGGCGATCCGCTTGTGCTTGGCGAGCAGTTCGCCCTGGATCTCGGGGACCGGCAGCCCGTCGGGACCGGTCGGCGGCACGGTGAGGAAGCGCCGCTCGATGGCGCTGTTCAGGAACAGCGAGCGGATCTTGGGATCGGTGATCCCGAAGCGGTCCAGCAGTTCGCGCTGGGAGTACGACGTGCTCGTGACGGCCGTTCCGACCCCGGCGACCCGCGCCGTGGTCGGGACGTGCTGCGTGGCGGTGGCGGAGCGTCCTCTGGTCACCTGAACGTCCACCCCCACATCCGGGGCCTGCTGCGCGGCGGGAGCACACGGCTCACCATGACGATCACCCTTTCCGTTCGGGGCTAGGAGACGGACCCTGGCGCGGACGCGGACTCGGACTCGATGAAGCGGGCCAGCCTGGCCACGCCCTCCTCCAGTTCCGCGTGCGTCGGGTAGCTGGTGGACAGGCGGATGGCGTGCTCGCCACCGCCGAGCGGGTAGAAGTACGACATCGGCGTCCAGATCACGCCGAACTCCTCGGCCGAGCGCGCCAGCGCGGCGTCGTCGGCGCGGAAGGGGACGTTCAGCGTCAGGAAGAACCCGCCGCTGGGCTTGTTCCAGCGCACCCCGAGGGCCGAGCGGCGCGGCTCGGGCAGGTGCTCGTCCAGCGCCTTCAGGGTCACCCGCATGGCGCCCTCGTAGTGGGCGACGGCCTCGGCGTTGATCTCCGTGAGCCGTCCCTCGCCGGCCAGCAGCATGCCCGCGGCGGCGGCCTGGCTCAGCGGCGAGGTGTTCACCGTGATCATGCTCTTGAGCTTGGCCAGCTCGTCCGCGAGCAGACCGGCGCCGGCCACCGGCTGGTCGGCGACCGCGTAGCCGACCCGGGCGCCGGGGAACAGCGTCTTGGAGAACGACCCCAGCTGGACGACCCGGCGGTCGCGGTCCAGCGACTTCAGGGTGGGCAGCTGCCGGCCGGGGCTGACCAGCCGGTACGGGCTGTCCTCCAGCACCAGCAGGTCCAGCCGTCCGGCCAGCTCCAGCAGTGCGTGACGGTTCGCCAGCGACATCGTGTTGCCCGACGGGTTGGCGTGGTCGGGCACCACGTAGAAGGCCCGCGGCCGGCGGCCCAGGGCCCGCTGCTCGCGCACCACGGCCTCCAGTTCGGCCGGGTCGAAGCCGTCCTCGCGCTCGGCGACCGCGGCCAGCCGGATGTCGAGGATCCGCGCCGCGCCGGTGATGCCGACGTAGCAGGGGCTGGCCACCAGCAGGACGTCCTCGGGCCCGGAGATCAGCGCGCGCAGCGCCAGGGCCATCGCCTCCTGGCAGCCGACGGTGACCACGATCGAGTCCACCGGGACGTCGACGTCCTCCTCCGCGCGCAGCCAGTCGGCGATCAGCTCGCGGATCTGGCCCCGGGTCGGGCCGTACTGGAAGAGCGCCTCGCGCCGCTGCTCCGGCGTGAAGCCGCGCTCCTCCAGGTGGTCCAGGTAGCGGCGCAGGTAGTCGAAGATCTGCTCGGTCTCGAAGTGCTCGTCGTACGGCCGCCCCGGCGCGAAGGAGATCGCCCGCGGGTAGCGGCGGGTGATGTCGTTGAGGAAGTTCATGGTGTCCAGCACCGGGTCGCTCAGACTCGGGTGCAGGTCCGCCATGCCCAGGCCGCCGCCGGGGGCCGTCGAGGCGGCCGGCGCGACGGGCTCGACGGGTGCCCCGAGCGCCTCGGGTACGGCGGTCGCCGCGGGCCGCGGGCCGTCCCGGAGCAGCGCCGGGCCGGCCTCCGCGACCGAGCCGATCCCGGCCAGGCCCATCGCGTCCACGAGTTCGTCGACGACGATCCGCAGCACCCGCTCGGCGCCCTCCCGGCCGCCGGCCGCCAGGCCGTACAGCACCGGACGGCCGAGCAGCACCGCGTCGGCGCCCAGCGCCAGCGCGGCCAGCACGTCCGTGCCCCGGCGGACCCCGCCGTCGAGCAGCACCGGGCAGGCCCCGGCGACCGCCCCGGCGACCTCGGCCAGCACCTCCAACGTGGCCGGAACGCCGTCGAGTTGGCGTCCCCCGTGGTTGGAGACCACGATCCCGTCGGCGCCCGCCGCGACCGCCCGGCGGGCGTCCTCGGCGGACAGGATCCCCTTGAGCAGCACCGGCAGCCGGCTGACCGAGCGCAGCCAGGCCACCACCGACCAGTCCAGCGCCGGGTCGAACTCGGCGGCGGCGTGACCGCTCGGGGAGGAGTAGTCGGCGCCGGAGAGGTTCGCCGGGACGATCCCCTCCGGCAGCCGGAATCCGTTGCGCAGGTCGCGGTTGCGGCGGCCCAGGTGCGGCGCGTCCACGGTGAGGACCAGCGCCTCCACCCCGGCCCGCTCGGCCCGCTCCACCAGCCGCCGGGTCTCCTCGCGGTCCCGGAAGCAGTAGACCTGCGCCCACAGCGGCGCCGTCGCGACGGCGGCGACGTCCTCGAAGCTGCGGCCGGCGAAGGTGCTGACCACCAGGGGGACGCCGACCGCGCCGGCCGCCTCCGCGGTGGCCGTCTCCCCCGCCGGGTCGGCGAGGGTGTGGTAGGCGACCGGGGCGACCGCCACCGGCGCCGACCAGGTGCGGCCGAGGATCCGGGTGGCGGTGTCCGGGCGCCCGGCGCCGGCCAGCACCCGCGGGCGCAGCCGCACCTTCCGGAAGGCCTCGGCGTTGGCGCGCAGGGTGCGCTCCTCGCCCGCGCCGCCGGCGATGAAGTCCCACACCGCCGGGTCCAGCCGGCCCCGGGCCGCCTCCTCGACGTCCGCCAGGGTCAGGGCGGATCCCACCTCGGTGCTCATTCGGCGACCACGCGGTCCCGCTCGACCGCCTCGTACAGCGCGCGGATGTTGGCGCTGCCGAAGCCCCGGGAGCCGCGGCGCTGGATCAGCTCGAAGAAGAGCGAGTTCCGCTCGTAGGGCGAGCGGGTGAACAGCTGCAGCAGGTAGCCCCACTCGTCGCGGTCGGCCAGCACGTGCGCGGCCTGGAGGTCCGCGATCTCCTCGGACAGGTCGCCCAGCCGCTCGGCGAGCATCTCGTAGTACGCGGCCGGGGTGCTCAGGAAGTCCACGCCCCGGGCCCGGAACTCGTGCACCGCCGGGACGATGTCGTCCACCAGGAAGGCCAGGTGCTGCACGCCCGGCCCGCTGTTGCGCTCCAGGAACCGGTCGATCTGCCCGGCCTGCTTGGCCGGGTCGGGCTCGATCAGGGTGAAGGTCGCACCGCCGGTTGCGCTGCGCACCACGATCGAGTCCATGGCCTGGTCGCCGAACGCGACGTACTCCGAGGAGTAGCGCTCCAGGCCGAGGGCCTGCAGGTAGAAGTCGGTGGTCCCGGCCAGGGTCCCGGCCTCCAGGCAGACGGCTATGTGGTCCAGGCTGCGGATCCGCTCCGGCCGGCCGGCGGCGGCGTCCAGCGCCTTCCACTCGCGGCCGGCCGGCAGCCACCGGTCGCCCTCGACGGGCACCAGGCTGTGGCGGACGTCGCCGAAGCCGGCCACGGCCGGTCCGCCGCCCTCGACCCGGACCGGCCGCGCCCCGGCGGCCAGCGCCGCCCGGTAGGTCGCGTCGACGTCGTCCGTGCCCAGCGCGACATCGGCGATGCCGTCGCCGTGCGCGTCCAGGAACGCCTCGGTGCCCCGCCCGGAGGTCACCACGATGCGGACCCCGCCGCAGCGCAGCGCGGTGGAGTCGGTACCGCGCTCCACCGACTCCGCCACCGGCGTGAAGCCCATCGCCTCCACGAAGTAGTCCAGAGCGGGCTTCGGCTCGCCCGTGTACAGCTCTACGTACTCGATGTCACGCACGCCCATGGCAGAGAACTCCCCACGCTGCGGATTGGCTAGTTTTTGTCAAGGAACTCGATGACGGCCGAATTGACCTCGTCCGGCCGTTCCAGATATCCGATGTGGCCGGCCCGCGGAATCCGCACGAGATCGCAGTCCGGAATGGCCTCGGCGACCTCCGCGCACAGGTGCGGCGGGGTGATCACGTCGTCGTCGAAGGCGATCACCCGGCACGGCACGGAAATGCCCCGCAGGGCCTCGCGCCGGTCGCCGTCCGGATCGGCCCAGGCCTGTCCCGGGGCCACCCCGTCGTCGCCGGCCAGCTCGAACAGGTCGAGCCAGTGGGCGACCTCGTCGTCGTTGTCCCGGGTCGCGGGCGACAGCATCTGGAGCACCGTCGTGGCGGCCCGGTGGGCGGGCGGGACCGAGACGCCCTCCGCCAGCAGCGCGCGGTCCGCCCGCAGCTGCGCCCGGCGGAACGCGTCGGTGCGCGCCCTGGTGCCGATCAGCACCGCGCAGCGGACCGACTCCGGGCTGGTCAGGGCCAGTTCCTGGGCGATCATGGCGCCCAGCGAGGTCCCGACCACCCGGCACGGCCCGATCCCGAGGGCCTCGATCAGGCCCTTGGTGTCCTGGACCAGGTCGGCCAGGGCGTAGCGCCCGGCCGGCGCGTCCGTCGGCGGGACGCCGCGGTTGTCGAAGGTGATCGCCCGGTAGCCGGCCCGGACCAGCGCCGGGGTCTGGTGCACCGTCCAGACCCGGCCGGAGGCGGCCGAGCCCATGATGAGCAGAACGGGTTCCCCGGTACCGGTGCTCTGATAGGAGATCCGAATGCCGTTGGCGTCCGCGAAAGGCATGTCGGTTACACCCCGCCCTTTCCCGGAAGGCCCTTGTCGTGACTCTTCGCCAGCATGTTCCTTCACCCCGTCGCCGGCCCGGTGAATTCCGGACCGGAGGACCATGACACAGCGGGGGTTCCGTCCTCAACGCCGTCCGTGGACACACCGGCCGGGAACCCGGCGAACCGCGGACGGGGAATTCCGGAATTTCGTGCGGGGCGGGCGGGGCGGGCGCCGTCCGCCGTCCGTTCAACCGAGCGGACGCGGCGGTTGAACGGGCTCCGGGCCGTCCGGCGGGCGGACGGCCGACGGAAGGGCGCGGAGCAGCATAACCGCCGGAGCCGCCCCGGCGGCAGCTGTGCACCGTGCCCGGGCCCCGACGAACTCCAGGCCGGACGGCCCGAGTTGGCTCGGGTGGTGGCTTGTTACCGATCCCGCCCTGCACATAGCCTCGACCCGCCCGACCAGGTATCGGGCCAGGCTCCGAGCAGGCCCGACACGGCCGCCGGGGCCGTCACCGGTCGGAACGCCGCCGCGCCGCGCCGCATCCTCCGCACGAACGTCGCCCCGGTCGGCGACCGTCCGGCCGTCCACCACGCGCGTGCCGCGCGGGACAGATCAGGAAGGCATTCAACTGTGAGTCTGTCGGGACCATTTCTACCGCGCATGGACAAGCGCGTCACCAAACAACGGGTGCGACCGGGCACGCTGCGGCGGATCCTCCCGTACGCCGGCAACTGCCGCTGGGCGCTGGTGACCCTGGTGATCGCCGCGGTCACCGACGCGGTCATCACCGCCGGGAGCCCGCTGATCCTCAAGGCGGTCATCGACGAGGGCATCGTGCCGGACAAGCTCCGCGTGGTCGTCCTGCTGGCCGCGGGCGTGGCCGTGCTGGCCCTGGTCAGCGCCGTCGCCGTCTACGTCCAGACCTGGCTGTCGGCGCGGATCAGCGAGGGCCTGATCTACGACCTGCGGACCGAGGTCTTCGACCACGTGCAGCGCCAGCCGCTGGCGTTCTTCTCCCGCGCCCAGACCGGCTCGCTGGTCAGCCGGCTGAACTCGGACGTGATCGGCACCCAGCAGGCGGTCGGCTCGCTGCTGTCCCAGACGGTGTCCACGGTGCTGTCGCTCGTCCTGATCACCGCCACGATGTTCTACCTGTCCTGGCAGATCACCCTGGTGGCGATGGTCCTGATCCCGCTGTTCTTCCTGCCCGCGAAGGCGATCGGCCGCCGGCTGCAGCGCCTCGCCCGGCACGGCATGGAGCTGGACGCCGAGATCGGCTCGCTGATGAACGAGCGGTTCAACGTCGGCGGAGCGATGCTGACGAAGCTGTACGGCCGCAGGCAGGACGAGTCCGCGCTGTTCGCCCGGGAGGCGGGCCGGGTCCGCGACGTGAACATCACCCAGCTGACGATCAGCCGGCTGTTCTTCGTCATCGCCACGCTGCTCGCCGCCCTGATGACCGCGATGGTCTACGGCTTCGGCGGCGCCCTGGCGATCCACGGCTCCTTCGAGATCGGCACCCTGGTCGCGATGGCCACCCTGCTCGCCCGGGTCTACCAGCCGATCAACCAGATCTCCAGCATGCAGATCACCGTCATGACGGCGCTGGTGAGCTTCGACCGGGTCTTCGAGGTGCTGGACCTCAAGCCGCTGATCACCGACAAGCCGGACGCCCGTCCGCTGGACACCTCGGCGAAGTCGCCGGACGTGGTGTTCGAGAACGTCTCGTTCCGCTACCCGGCCGCCGAGGAGGTCTCGCTCGCCTCGCTGGAGTCGGCCTCCCTGTCCGGCCCGGAGTCGGAGTCCGAGGCCTGGGTGCTGCGGGACATGAGCTTCACCGTCGAGTCGGGCCGGATGACGGCACTGGTCGGCCCCTCGGGCGCCGGCAAGAGCACCATCACCCAGCTGGTCCCCCGGCTGTACGACGCCACCGAGGGCACCGTCCGGGTCGGCGGCACGGACGTGCGCGACCTCGTCCAGGACTCGCTCGGGACGGCCGTCGGCGTGGTCTCCCAGGAGACCTACCTGTTCCACGACACCATCCGCGCCAACCTGGCGTACGCCCGGCCGGAGGCCACCGAGGAGGAACTGGTCGAGGCCTGCCGCACGGCGCGGATCTGGGAGACCGTCGCGGCGCTGCCGGACGGCCTGGACACCGTGGTCGGCGACCACGGCCACCGGCTCTCCGGCGGCCAGAAGCAGCGGCTGGCGCTGGCCCGGCTGCTGGTGAAGAACCCGCCGGTGGTGGTGCTCGACGAGGCCACCGCGCACCTGGACTCGGAGTCGGAGGCGGCGATCCAGCGGGCGCTCAAGGCCACCCTCGCGGACCGCACCTCGCTGGTGATCGCCCACCGGCTGTCCACCATCCGGGAGGCGGACCAGATCCTGTTCGTCGAGGCCGGCGAGATCCGCGAGCGCGGCACCCACGAGGAGCTGCTGGCGGCCGACGGCCGCTACGCCCAGCTCTACCGCGCCCAGTTCATCCGGCAGGCCGAGGCCGACGCGGCCACCCTCCCGGCGGGCGGTCCGCGGGAGGACGCGCCGGCGCAGGACGGGGCGGACGGGGCGGACGGGGACCGGAACGCCGTAACGGCCGGTCGGGAGCCGACCGGCCGCTGAGGCCATGGTGCCGAGGGATCCGCGGCCGCTGCCCGTCAGTTGAGGCGGCTGCGGATCCGCCAGAAGGAGAGGGCGAACAGCCCGGCCGCGAGGACCGTGAAGATCAGGGTCTCCAGCAGCTGGAAGGTCCAGTAGCGGTCGGCCGGCTGCTCGGAGATGTCCACGTGGATGTTGCCCTTGGCCAGGCACTCCGGCATCTCGGTGAGCGACTTGTTGTTGGTGCAGTCCTGGTACCAGTCGCTGTGGCCGACCGCCTTGCCGGAGGAGTCCAGGATCTCGCTGGTCTCCACCACCCACGGCCCGCCGGGCACCCGCAGGCCGCCGATCTCCCCGTAGGTGCCGATCTTCGTCAGACCGCTGATCAGCGGGGCGGTGAGCGGCACCGTCGTCTTGACCGGGGTCTGGTAGTGCGGGCGGACCACGGACGGCATGACGACCTGGAGCACCGCGAAGACCACCAGGGTCGCGCCCATCGCGGGCACGGTGTGCCGGATCAGCAGGCCGAAGGTCATCCCGAGCGCGAAGGCGAAGGCCGCGTAGCCGAGCGGGGCGAGGTTGCGCGAGCCGAAGAGCGCCGGCTCGAAGCGGTTGTTCAGGATGGTGTTCACCGGCCCCGACGCCCAGGTCAGCACCAGGCTGTAGACCCCGACCACCGCCACGCTCAGCAGGCCGACGACACCGACCTTGACGGCCAGCCACTTGCCGCGGGTCACGCTCTGGTTCCAGACGAACCGGTGGGTGCCGGCCTCCAGCTCGCGGGCGACCAGCGGAGCGCCCCAGAACACGCCGATGACGCCGGGAACGGCCAGCAGCAGGTAGCTCAGCAGGTCCACCTGGCCGCCGTACTGGTCGGCGACGGTGGCGAGCTGGCTGGTGCAGCCGCCCCCGCCCGCGCAGCGCGCGAGGGTGTCGTCGTAGTCGCCGTGGATCTGGCTGCCGAGCATCACCAGATAGACCGCGAGCAGGACCAGCGCGGTCAGGCCCACCAGTGCCTGGACACGGAACTGACGCCAGGTCAGCCAGATCATCGGTGAGCCTCCGTCGGCATCGGAACGATACGGGCGGTGCCCTCGTTCGCACGGGTCATGTAGGCGAGGACGAGCTCTTCGAGGTCGACCGAGTCCACGCTCCACGGGCCGACCGACAGCAGGCCGCCCTTGGCGTGGACGATCGCGGTGCTCTCGCGCATCGAGTGCTCGACCCGGATCGGCTCCACCCCGACGGGGAAGCGCTCGAAGTCGGAGCGGGCGCCGGTGATCCGGTAGTGCCGCGACAGCAGGTCCGACACGTCGCCGGCCAGCTGGATCCGGTGGTCGGCCAGGACCACCAGGTAGTCGCAGACCCGCTCGACGTCGGGCAGCGCGTGCGAGGAGAGGATCGCGCTCGCGCCGAGGTCGACGATGAACTCCATCAGGTTGTCCAGGAAGCCGGAGCGCGCCAGCGGGTCGAGCGCGGCCGCCGGCTCGTCGAAGATCAGCAGCTCGGGCCGCTTGGCCGCCGCGACGGTGAGCGCCAGCTGGGCCCGCTGGCCGCCGGAGAGCCGGCCCGCCTTCTGCTTGGGGTCGAGGCCGATCTGGGCGATCCGCCGCTGCGCCAGCGCGCCGTCCCAGGTCGGGTTCAGCCGGGCGCCCAGGCGCAGGTGGTCCGCCACGGACAGGTCGCCGTACACCGGCGTGTCCTGGGCGACGAAGCCGACCTTGGCCAGGTGGGCCGGGTTGGCGGCGGGCTCGGCGCCCAGCACGCGGATGGTGCCCTCGGTGGGCTTGATCAGTCCGCAGGACATGTTCAGCAGCGTCGACTTGCCGGCGCCGTTGGGGCCGACCAGGCCGATCACCCGCCCCTGCGGGATGTTCAGGTCGCAGTCGACCAGCGCCTGGTGGCGGCCGTATCGCTTGCCGAGTTTCACGGCTTCGAGTACCGGTGTCATGTGGGTCTTCCCTCGATCGAGGATCGCGAAGTGGTCGTGGTGCGGGGGTGTCCGGAGACCGGTCCCCGGCCGGGGGCGGGCGGCGTCAGCGGCGCGGAGCGCGCCCGGAGCGGTACTTCTTGACGCCCCAGTAGGCCCCGTAGACCACCGCGACGAGCACCACCAGGTTGAGCGCCCACCAGGCGTACAGCAGCGGACTGCGCACGGTCTTCTCGGCCTCGGCGGCGACGGCGAGGAGGGCGGGGGCGGAGGAGGTCAGATCAGCCATGACCTCAGCCTGCTGGTCAGGCACCCGCACCCGCACCGGCCGAAAGGACGGTCCGGGCGCACCCGCTCCTACTTTCGGCCGGTTCGGCCGCCGGTACCCGATCGCGTAGCGTGCACAGGGTGATTACCGCACTTCGATCGGCCGCCGGGCCGCGGGCCGCGGTCAACACGGCGCTGGGCACCGTGTTCGCCGCCGTCCTGTCCGTCATGGCCGCGCAGTACGCCTCCCAGGGCCGGCCCTGGGCCTTCGACACCGGCGTCGGCCTGCTGGTCTGCGTGATCGCCCTGGCCCGCGAGTGGAACCGCGCGTGGGCGGCCGTCGCCGGACTGGTGGTCGCGGGCGGCGCCGCCGTGATCGCCAGGCTGGCGGACCTGCCCGGCGAGCCCGGGCCCGGCGCGGTCCTCGCGCTGCTGGTCCTCGGCGGGTCGGCCATCCGGGCGCTCCCCCGCCGGCAGGCCGGTTCGATCGCGGCGGGCGGCCTGGTGCTGATGGTCTCCGGCTGGCTGACCCAGGACGGCCCGAGCACCGCCTTCCGGGTGGGCACCGAGGTCTGGGTGCTGGCCCTCGGGGTCGGCCTGCTGCTGCGCTTCCTGGACTACCGCCGCCGCACCGCCGCGGAGGCCGTGCGGCACGACGAGCGGCTGATCCTGGCCCGGGAGCTGCACGACGTGGTCGCCCACCACATCACCGGGATCGTGGTGCAGGCCCAGGCCGCCCGGATCGTCGGCCGCTCGCGGCCCGAGACGCTGGACGGCACCCTCGCGGGCATCGAGGGGGCGGGCGCCGAGGCGCTGGCCGCGATGCGCCGGGTGGTCGGGCTGCTGCGCGACACCGACGACGTGGTCACCACCTCCCCCGCCCCGCACGGCCTGGACCACCTGCCCGAACTCGTCCAGCGCTTCGAAGGCCACGGGCCGGACATCGAACTCCGGCTGCCCACGGAGCCGTTGCCCTGGCCCCCCGAGGTGGACACCACCGTCTACCGGATCGTCCAGGAGTCCCTGACCAACATCGCCCGGCACGCCTCGCAGGCGCGCTCCGCGGTCGTCGACATCGCCCAGGACCGGGAGGCCGTCACCATCTCCATCACCAACGACGTGCCGGCCGGCCACGGCCGGGCCCGGCACCTCCAGAAGGGCGGCTTCGGCCTGATCGGCATGCGCGAACGCGTCGAGGCGCTCGGCGGCACGCTGACCGTCGGCCCGGAGGCCGGCGCCGGCTGGTCGGTGCTGGCCACCGTGCCGGTCCTGGTGAAGGAGTCGCGTTGACCATCAACGTCCTGCTCGCCGACGACCAGGCGATGATCCGCGGCGGCCTGAAGCTCATCCTGGAGGACCAGGACGACATCACCGTGGTCGGCGAGGCCGCGGACGGCGCCGAGGCGGTCGACCTGGCGCGGCGGCTGCGCCCCGACGTCTGCCTGGTGGACATCCGGATGCCCAAGCTGGACGGCATCGAGGTCACCCGGGCGCTGGCCGGCGCCAATGTCGCCGACCCGCTGCGGGTGGTCATCGTCACCACCTTCGACCTCGACGAGTACGTGCACGGCGCCCTGCACGCCGGGGCGGTCGGCTTCGTGCTGAAGGACGCCGGACCGGCCCTGCTGGTCGAGGCGGTCCGGGCCGCCAGCGCCGGCGACGCGCTGATCTCCCCGTCGATCACCCTGCGGCTGCTGCGCAACCTGGCGCCGACCCGGCAGAGCAAGGTGACCGGGCCCGCCCAGCCGCTCTCGCTGCGGGAGATCGAGGTCATCCGGGCCATCGCCCGGGGGCGCACCAACCAGGAGATCGCCACCGCGCTGTTCATCTCGCTGAGCACGGTCAAGAGCCATCTGGCGACCATCCAGAACAAGCTCCGGGTGCGCAACCGGGTGGAGATCGCGGCCTGGGCCTGGGAGAGCCGGCTGATGGACGGCGCCGGGCCCGCACGCTGACCCCTTCCGTACGGCGGGCCGGGCGCCACCCCGTTTCATCGGGGGTGGCG
>NZ_JBHVER010000065.1:0-35925 GCF_042802195.1 Kitasatospora sp. NPDC057500
GGCGTCCGGGGTGCGGCGGACCGCCCGGTGCGGGCGGGCCGCCGCTCAGTACCGCACGGCATTGGCGACGACGACCTTCACCGAACCCGTGAGGTCCCGGTTGCTGCGGGCCTTCGCCTCGGTGCTCTGACCCGCCGCCAGGTCCGGCACGGTCACCGCCGCCACGTCCAGCACATTGCCGCTGTCGTCGGTGAAGTTGACCTGGATCACGTACCGGCTGGTGTTCTGCCCGTGGTTGGTGACGGTCAGCGTGGTCTCGGCCTTGCCGTCCACGATGGTCACCGCGCCGGCCGCGACGTCCCCCTTCGCGTCCAGGCCGCCCTTGATGCCGGCGATCGCCGAGGAGGCCGCCGCCTGCGCCGACGCGACCGCGGAGGCCGCCGCCGAGGTGAGCCCGCCCGCCGCCGTGCCCAGCGCCTCGCTCGCCGCCGAGGCCGCGGCGGAGGCGGCACCGGCGATCGCCGAACCCGCCTGCGCGGCGGCCGAGGAGGCCGCGCTGCCCGTCGTGCCGCCGTCCCCGCCGCCGTCGTCGGAGCAGCCGGCCAGCGCGGCCCCGCCGAGCAGGGCGGCGGCCACCGCCGCGGCCAGGGCGCGGCGCGGACGGCGGACGGCGGGGGCGTGCGGGTCCGCGGCGGTCGGCCGGGGCGGAGCCGCGGCGCGGCGGGTCGGGTGGCGGTCCATCGGGGTCCTCGATTCTGGCCGTGGGGGCGGCCCGGCCCTGGGGCCGGCCGGTGCCGGTCCGCCCGGCACGCCTCCCCGCCCACGTTCCGGGGCCGGGGAGGCGTCCGCCACCAGGGCCGGGGCGTTCGGGTGACCCCGCGCCGGAGCGGCCCCCGCCCTCAGGAGAGCCCCGAGCCCTCCTGCGTCTGCGCCTCCACCGCCGCGCGCTCCTCCGCCAGCCGGACCGCCTGCCGGCGGCGGGCCACCACCCCGTACGCCGAGGCCGCGCTCGCCGCGAAGGCCAGCAGGCCGGTCGACGACCGGTTGAAGGCGTGCCCGGTCAGGTGGTCCAGCGAGTACCGGCCAGGTCCGGCCAGGCCCAGCGCCAGACCGGTGGCGCCCAGGAACGCCGGGTACTCGTAGCCGCCGGACATCGCGAAGAACCCCGACGGGGCGTGCACCGCGACCGCACCCGCCATCGTCCCCGCCACCACCGCGCCCGCCACCGGCGTGGCCAGCCCGGCCACCAGCAGCGCGCCGCCGCCCGCCTCGCCGAGGCCCGCGGCCAGGGCGCTGCGCCGCGGCGGGTGGAAGCCCATCGCCTCCATCGCCTTGGTGGTGCCCTCCAGGCCGCCACCGCCGAACCAGCCGAACAGCTTCTGGGTGCCGTGGGCGATCAGCACCCCGCCGACGGCACCTCGCAGGGCGAGCAGGCCCAGGTCGCTACGGTTCAGAGCCATGTCCAAGTCCCCTTCCGGAGCCCTCCGCCGCGCGGAGGGGTGGTCCGGTTTCCATGGCAGCCGAAACCGCCGGACGGCTCGACCCGGGGCGGCCGTTCGGGCGAAAAGCGATGCGAACGGGAATAGTCCGGGCCCTGGCGTGGCATCCGGGCGGCGGTGATCGTCACGGCGATGCTTGGCGCATGTTCGTCTTCGACCTGAGCAGCGCTTTCATCGCCTTCTTCGCCGTGGTCGGCCCGCCGAAGGTCCTGCTGTCCTTCGCCCGGCTGGCCTCCACCCGGACCTCCGGGGAACTGCGGCGCCTGGCGGCCTGGAGCTCGCTCGTCTCGGCGGTGATCGGCGTGGCCCTCGCCTTCAGCGCCGACTTCGTCACCTCGCTGTTCCACATCAGCGACCAGTCCCTGCAGCTCGCCGGCGGGCTGATCTTCTTCGTCTACGCGGTCGCGCTGGTCTTCGGCTTCCACCTGGGCAGCGGCGCCGACGCGGCGGACGAGCACGCGGCCAGTCCGCTGGTGGACGGGATCCGCGAACTGCTGCTGCCGTACCTGGCCAGCCCGCTCGCGGTCACCGCCGTCCTGGTCGGCTCGCTCGCCAAGGACGACTGGGGCTGGCACGCCACCGTGGCCGGCGCCTACGTCGCCGTGGTGGCGATCAACTACGTCTGCGTCGCCGTGCTCGCCCCGCTGATGCTGCGCACCCACCGGACCTCGCTGGAGGTGATCGCCCGGCTGCTCGGCCTGCTGCTCGCGGCGGTGGGCGCCGAACTGTTCCTGGAGGGACTGGCCGGGCTCGGCGTGCACCTGCCCGAGGAGCACTGAACCGGCCCACCGGGCCCGGCGGGCGGGGTGGGCGACGGCCCGGCGGCTCAGGCGGCCGCGGCCAGCCGGAGCAGCGCCTCCCCGATCCGGTCGCGCACCAGCGGGTCGGTGACCAGCCCGTCCGCGCCGACGTCCCCGCGCGCCAGCGGCACCCGGACGCAGGCCGCCTCGACCACCGCCGCCCCCGCGTAGCGCAGCACCGTGCCCAGCGCCGCCTCGGCGCCCAGGCCCCGGCCGGTCCCGGCGGCGTTGATCCAGGCGGCCGGCTTGTCCGCGATCTCCATGCCGCCGACCGTCCAGTCCAGCAGGTTCTTGAAGGCGCCCGGCAGGGTCCCGGCGTACTCGGGCGTACAGATCAGCAGGGCGTCGGCGGCCTCCACCGCCGCCCGCAGCGCGGCGGCCGGCTCCGGCAGCGGGTCGGCGTCGAGGTCCGGGTTGAAGTGCGGCAGCTCCGCCAGCCCGGTGTAGTAGGTGGTCGCGACGCCCTCGGTGGCCAGGGCCACGGCGGCGGCGGTGCGCAGCACGGTCTCGTTGACGGACCCGGCGCGCAGACTTCCCGGGAGCAACAGGATGTGACGGTCGTTCGGCATGGGCAGGAACCTATCGGCCGGCTCAGGGCGCGACCACCGGCCGCCAGGGAACCGGGCTGGAGAGGATCATCGAGCTGGCCGGCTGCCCGTAGCCGCCGAGGCGGTCGATGAGGGCCTCGAAATCGGCCATTCCCGGAACGGCGACCAGCAGCACGCAGCAGGCACCGCCGGTGACCCGGTGCAACTGGAGCACCTCCGGCCAGCGGGCCACCTCGGGGTCGCGCAGCACGCAGCGCGGGCCGTAGCACTGGAGCTGCACCAGCGCGGTGATCGGCAGGCCGGAGCGGGTGAGGTCGATGTGGGCGTGGTAGCCGGTGATCACCCCGTCGGCCTCCAGGCGGCGGACCCGTTCGGCCACGGCGGGTGCGGACAGGCTCACCCGGCGCGAGAGTTCGTTGTAGGAGAGCCGCGCGTCGGCCTGGAGTTCGGCCAGCAGGCGGCGGTCGACGGCGTCCACGGCGGCTCCCGAGGGTGTGGTCCGGTTGGCTGGATCCCGCTGCTTTGCGATCGTGAAGAGGATCGGGAAAACACCTCTCGAACGACAGGCGCGGCCGCGGTTGCCGTGCCCGCCGCCCATTCAAATGCGCGCCGGGCCGCCGCACAATGGGGCCCCGGTACTCGCCGATGACGTCTGGAGGGATCGGGTATGGGGCACGACACGGTGGAGAGGCCCAATCTGTCGTTCGGCCGGACCGACGAGCCGGCGGAGCGGGGCACCCCTTACGCGCGCTACGTCCGGCTCGACGAGCTGCACAGCCTCCAGCACCCGCTCAGCGAGACGCCCGCCGAGCTGTCGTTCATCGTCACCACCCAGGTGATGGAGCTGCTGTTCGGCCTGCTGCGGCACGAGTGGACGCTCGCCCAGCACGCCCTGCGCGCCGACGACCTGCCGGGCGCGCTGGCCGCGCTGCGCCGGGGCACCCACGTCCAGGACGTGCTGGTGGAGTCCTGGGACCTGCTGGCCACGCTCACCCCGCAGGAGTTCAACTCCTTCCGCCCGCTGTTCGGCGAGGCCTCGGGATTCCAGTCCGCGGCCTTCCTGCAGCTGGAGTTCCTGCTCGGCAACAAGAACCCCGCGCTGCTGAACATGTACCGGGACAGCCCGGGGACGCTGGCCGAGCTGACCGCCGCGCTGCGCTCCCCCGGCCTGTACGACGACGCGCTCGCGCTGCTGGCCCGCCGCGGCCTGGCCGTGCCGGACACCGTCTCCGAGCAGCGGCACCGGGCGGACGAGGCGGTCGCGGCCGCCTGGCGGCGGGTCTACGGCGAGCCGGAGCACGCCGGTCTGCTGCCGCTGGCCGAGGCACTGCTGGACGTCGCCGAACGGGTGACCCGCTGGCGCCAGCGCCACCTGGCGGCGGTCAAGCGGGCGATGGGCGGCAAGCCCGGGTCCGGCGGCTCCAGCGGCCTCACCTGGCTGCGCCGCTCCGCCGAGCAGGACGTCTTCCCCGAGCTGTGGGCGATCCGGGACGGGCTGTGACGATCCCGCGTCCGGCGGGCATGAACGGGCAGTGGGCAACGAGCAGTGAGTGGGCAGCGGGCAGTGGGCACGACGAGGCACGGGAGAGGCTGGGCATGATCACGCGCGAGGAGTGCGCGGCGCTGGACGCCGCCGACCCGCTGGCGGCGTTCCGCGGGGAGTTCGCCCTGCCGCCGGGGGTGATCTACCTGGACGGCAACTCGCTCGGCGCGCTGCCGGTCCGCACCCCGGAGCGGGTGCGGACGGTGGTCGAGCGGGAGTGGGGCCGGGAGCTGATCCGCAGCTGGAACGACGCCGGCTGGTTCGAGCAGCCGTACCGGCTGGGCCGGCGGATCGCCCCGCTGGTCGGGGCCGCCCCGCAGGAGGTGGTGGTCTGCGACACCACCTCGGTGAACCTGTTCAAGGTGCTGTCGGCGGCCCTGCGGCTGCGCCCGGGCCGCTCCGCCGTCCTGGGCGACCGCGCGGCCTTCCCCACCGACCTCTACATCGCCGAGGGCGTCACCGGACTGGTCCCGGGAGCCCGCAGCGTGCTGATCGACCCGGCCGAGCTGGACGCGCACCTGGACGGGGACGTCGCCGTGGTCGTCCTCTCGCACGTCGACTACCGCACCGGCGAGCTGCTGGACATGCCCGGGATCACCGCCCGGGTGCGGGCCGCCGGGGCGCTGATGATCTGGGACGTCTGCCACTCGGTGGGCGCGCTGCCGGTGGAGCTCTCGGCCGCCGGTGCGGACTTCGCGGTCGGCTGCACCTACAAGTACCTGAACGGCGGCCCCGGCTCACCGGCCTTCCTGTACGCCGCCGAGCGGCACCTGGCGGCCGGACCGGCGCAGCCCCTGAGCGGCTGGTTCGGACACGCCCGGCCGTTCGCCTTCGAGCCCGGGTACGCCCCGAAGGACGGCATCGGCCGCTTCCTCACCAGCTCGCCCTCGCTGCTCGGCCAGGCCGCGCTGGAGGCCTCGCTGGACGTCTGGGAGCGGGCCGACCCGGCCGCCGTCCGGGCCAAGAGCCTGGCGCTGACCGACCTGTTCATCGGCCTGGTCGAGGACCTGGACGGCGTCGAGGTGGCGACCCCGCGGGAGCACGCCCGGCGCGGCAGCCAGGTGGCGCTGCGGCACGCCGACGGCTACCCGGTGGTGCAGGCGCTGATCGCCCGCGGGGTGATCGGGGACTTCCGGGCACCGGACCTGATGCGCTTCGGCTTCACCCCGCTCTACCTCTCGCACACCGAGGTGTGGGAGGCGGCGCGGCACCTGGCGCAGGTGCTGGAGAGCGGCGAGTGGAAGGACGAGCGCTTCTCCCGGCGCGGCGAGGTCACCTGACGCCCGACCGAGGGCCGGCGGCGGCGCCGGAGAACAGCCGTCGGAGCGCAGCCGTCGGAGCGCAGCCGGAACGCCGTCAGAGCGCCGTCAGCTCCTCGACCAGCTTCCCGTACACCGCGAAGGCCGGCTTGGGCGAGTAGTCGTCCCGGAGCAGGCCGAAGCGGTGGAACGGGCCCGGACCGGCGCTGTCCGCGTCGCGCAGGCCGAAGTGGCCGTAGCCGGTGAGGTTGAGCTCGCCGGCCAGGCCCGCGACCGTCCGGACCACCTCCTCGACCACCTCGGCCTGCCGCTGCTCCGACCGCCCGGGGCCGGTGGGCCAGCCGTGCTCGCAGACCCGGATCGGCACCGCCGGCCCGATGCCGGCCCGGGTGACGACCTCGCGCCGGAAGCCGGTGAGCACCGCAGTGACCGCCGCGCCGAGCGCCACGGCCGGGACCGGGCGGAAGACGTCGGGGAAGAAGTCCAGGCCGACGTAGTCGAGCGCGCGCTGGAAGCGCTCGTCGGCGAGCTCGCCGAGGGCGGGCCAGAACGGGTCCGCCGGGTCCGGGCTGAACGCCGCGTTGAACCCCACCGCGAGGTCGAGGCCGAGCGCCAGCGCCTCCTCCTTGGCCGCGACCACACCCGCGACCAGGGCCCGCAGGACGTTCGGCACGGAGCCGTCGAGCACCGGGGAGTCGGCGTTGGGCTCCTCGCAGATCTGCAGCGTGCCGATCCGCGCCCCTTCGGCGCGCACGGTCCGCCGCACGAAGTCCGTCCAGCCGTCCAGCCGCCCGTCCGGTGCCCGGAACTGGAGGACCAGGTCGAGCCGGCGCCCCTCGCGGGCGTAGCGCTCGGGGGCGACCGGGGTGGGCGGGGTGGCCGGCCCCTCGGGGAACGAGCGGTAGGCGCGGACCAGCAGGGTGGGCGCCGCGCCCTGGAGTCCGCGCAGCGCGGTGGTGATCCGCTCCGGGTCGTCGGGGCGGACGGGGGTGATCACACGGCTCTCGTCGCCGAGCAGGCCGCCGGGGTAGATGCCGAAGGTGAAGGTCATGGCCCCACCGTAGCGGAAATTTTTGGTGTCACTGCAAATTTGGTGCGGCGCTAGGATTTCCCCATGGGACTTCGCGAGGAGAAGAAGCGGCAGACCCGGACCCTGCTGGCCGACACCGCGACGGCGCTGTTCGTCGAGCACGGGTTCGAGCGGGTCACGGTGGCCGAGGTGGCCAGGGCCGCCGGGGTGGCCGTCAACACGGTGTTCAACTACTTCCCGACCAAGGAGGACCTCTTCTTCGACCGGCAGGACGAGGTGGTGGACCGGCTGGCGCGGGTGGTGCGGGAGCGGCCGGCCGGCGCCTCCCCCGTCGACGCCGTCCGGGCGGAACTGCTCGCCGGGCTGGACGCGGGCGAACCGACGTACGGGCTGCACTCGCAGGCCGCGGCGTTCTGGCGGACGGTCACGGACAGCCCGGCCCTGCGGGCCCGGTTGCTCGACCTCGGCGAGCGGGCCGAGGAGGCGCTGGCGGCGGCCCTCGCCGAGGAGGCGGGCGACGGGGCGGCGGCCCCGCTCCCCCGGGTGCTGGCGGGCGCGCTGGCCGGGGCGCACCGGGCGGCGCTGGCGGAGGTCCGGCGGGGCATGGTGGCCGGCGAGCCGGTGGACGCCGTCCGGGAGCGGGTCGCGGCGGCCGTGACGGCGGGCTTCGACCTGCTGGCGGCCGGGCTCGCGGGGTGGCCGGAGCGCGCGGCGGTGTGACCCGGGGCCGGCGAACGCGAAGGGCCGCCCGGTCGGGGGTGACCGGGCGGCCCTCTGCCGTGCGGCGGCTACCGCGGAGAGGCCTTAGCCGTGGCGGCCGCGGCGGCGTGCGGCCAGGAAGGCGAGGCCTCCGCCGACGGCGAGCAGGGCGGCGCCGGCGATGCCGAGGGCCGTCGTGGAGTTGCTCGCACCGGTGGACGGCAGCTGGCCGCCGCCCCCGTTGTCGGTGGGCGCCGGCTGGCCGGTGGTCGGACCGCCGCTGGTCGGGCCGCCGGTGGTCGGCGCGGCGCCGGACGAGCTCGACGTGGCGCTCGGGCCGGTCGTCGCCGGGGTGGTGGCGGTCCCGGTCGGGGCCGGGGACGTCGGGGCCGGGGACGTCGGCGCCGGGGACGTCGGCGCCGGGGTGGTGGCGGTCTCCGTCGGGGTCGGCACCGGGGACGTCGGCGTCGCCGTGGGGCTGGTCGGCGCCGGCGAGGTGGTGGTCTCCGTCGGGGTCGGCGTCGGGGACGTCGGCGTGGGCGACGGCGCGGTGGGCGTCGGGCTGGGCGTGACCTCGCAGTCCGGCAGGTCGCCGTCGAACGGGTAGCTGTGGATCTCGTAGCCGCCGTTGCCGGTCTGGACCAGGTTGCCCGCCAGGTACACCCGGCCGTTCATGCCCGGCATGTCGATGGTCGTGGTGCCGGCCGGGTTGCCCGCCATCACCGCGCCCTGGAACTGGGCACTGCCGTTGATCTGCGCCGCGGTGGCGGTGGGGAAGTTCCAGAGCAGCTTGGAGCGCATGTCGGTGAGCTGGTCGCCCGGCAGGCCGGTACCGGTGTAGGTGTTGATGACCGGATCGGCCGACAGCATGTTGACCACGACGGTCGCGCCGGCCGGGATGCCCGCGAACACCAGGCCGATCTGCCCGCCGGACGGCGAAGCGAGGTTCCCGGTGACGTTGAAGACCTGCTTCATGCTGGTCCCGTCGCCGGTGAAGGTCGCCTCGCTGGCGGTGAGCCCGACGGTGCCGGTGGCGGCGGCCTTGCCGACACAGGCCGAGACGTCCTCGATCCGGGTGAGCACCGAGCGGTACGGCGCGGCGGCGTCGGGGTCCTGGATCGCCTCGCCGGTCGGGTCGATGGAGACCGTGCCGGTGACCGTGCCCGCGTGCCGCAGGTTGCCGAAGGCCTGCCCCTGGGAGTCGCTGCCGCCGATCAGCAGCGAGTTCCCGGCCTGGACGGTGACGTTGCCGCCGACGGTGAGGAAGTCGCTGCCGTTCGGCGGGACGACCCGCGAACCGACGCCGACCACGCCCGCGTTGAACGCGCCGCCGCCCTGGCTCTTGTCGACGGTGAAGTTCCCGAGGGTGACGATCTTGCCCTCGGCCTCGGCCGCGCGGCCGTTGACGGTGTAGTCGCCGCCGGTGAAGACGTTGATGGTGGCGTCCCGGCCGGTGAAGTCGCCGTTGTTGACCGGAGGCCAGGTGGCCGGGCAGTCAGGCCCGCTGCACGCCCCCAGCGGCGGGGCCAGCGGGGCGGCCGCACCGACCGTCAGCACCGCCGCGAGCGGCAGCACGGCGGCGGCGGTCGCCACCGCGATCCGGGCGTTCCGGCGACCGCGCGGGACCGGCGGTCTCTGCGTGGTGACTCTTTCGTGACCCTGTGTACGGGTTCTCTGACTCATCGACACAATCCTTCGTACGGGGAAGCGGGCAGCTCCTGCATCACCCGCCTCGTTCCAGTTGATCCCGGATCATCCCGGTCGAATCCCAGAGAATCCAGAGATATGTGATATCCGATACCAAATCGGACAGCTCTGTACCATACAGACCATCAGCGTCGATCTGAAAATCCTTTGACCGGACGAACCCACGGCGTCCTCCCGTCCCGTCGGCGGCCCCGCTAGGTTGGGGACATGACCTCCGACGCGATCGCCACCGTCGCCACCAGTGCCGACGTGCTGCGCCGCCCCGGGGCCGGCGAGCACCTGCTCACCGCCCTGGAGCAGGAGCGCGCCGCCCGGTTCCGGTACGAGTCCGGGCGCGCCGACTTCATCGCCGCACACGTCCTGGTCCGGCTCTGCGCCGCCCGCCTGCTCGGCGTCCCGGCCGCCGGGCTGACCCTCGCCCAGCACTGCCCCGACTGCGGCAAGGGCGACCACGGCAAGCCCTACCTGCCCGACCACCCCGGGATCGAGGTCAGCCTCTCCCACACCAAGGGCGTGGTCGCGGCGGCCGCCGGGCACCGGCCGATCGGCGTCGACGTCGAGCTGACCGACCGCGGCGGCACCCTGCTCGACGTCGCGCCCCGAGTGCTCGCCGAGGCGGAGCTGCGGCAGGTGCGGGAGCACGCCGACCCGGCGCGCGCCTTCCTGCGGCTCTGGGTCCGCAAGGAGGCGCTGATCAAGATCGGCCGGACCACCCTGGACGGGCTCGCCGCCGTCGACCTCTCCGGGCTCCCGCTCGACCTGCCCGGCGGCCGGCCGCTGCTCAGCCCCTTCGAGGGCCTCCGACTGCTCGACTGGGTGGACGAGGCGCACGGCACCGCCGTCGCGGCGGTCAGCGAGCTGGCCCCGCGGGTAGTGGGGTTGGACGACCTCTGAGACGCCCACCTGGGTGGAGGCCGGTCGGATAAGCGGTGTTAGCGTCCTGGGCGGGGCGGGGAGAACCGGCCGCCCCGGCTGCCCGCGCCGCGACCCGCCGACGGGCCGCCCCCGTTGAGTCGCAAGGGTGCCCCGCCATGGCCAAGTTCCTGCTGAGCCTGCACGTCCTCGCCTCGGTGCTGTTCATCGGCCCGGTGGCCGTGGCCGTCAGCATGTTCCCGCGCCGGGCGAAGGCCGCGCTGGCGGGCGGGCCCGAGCAGGCCGCCGACGCCGGCATGCTGCGGCTGCTGCACCGGATCACCCAGGTCTACGCGCTGCTGGGGATCGCCGTACCGGTCCTGGGCATCGGGGTGGCCCAGGTGATGGACGTGCTCGGCCAGTCCTGGCTGATCGTCTCCATGGTGCTGACCGCGGTCGCGGCCCTGGCACTGCTGCTGTTCGTGCTGCCCGCGCAGCAGGCCGCGGTGGACGCGCTCGCTGCGGAGTCCGGCTCGGCGGACCACGGCAAGGCGGTCAAGGGGCTCAAGCTGCTGCCGATGACGGCGGGCGTCTTCAACCTGCTCTGGGCGGTCGTCGTGGTGCTGATGATCATCCGGCCGGGATCGACCACCGGCGCCTGACGCACCGGCGGACGCGGTAGTACTGTCCCGGCCATGACGATCACGGCGGGGATGGGACCGACGACGGCCGGAACGGGTGTGGGCGTGCTGCTGCGCGGCTGGCGGGAGCGGCGCCGGCTCAGCCAGCTCCAACTGGCCCTGCTGGCCGACTCCTCGGCCCGGCACATCAGCTTCATCGAGAACGGCCGCTCCCGGCCCAGCCAGGAGATGGTGCTCAGGCTCGCCGAGCACCTCGACGTCCCGGTCCGCGAGCGCAACGCGCTGCTGCTGGCCGCCGGGTACGCGCCGCACTACCCGGAGAAGCGGCTGGACGACCCGGCGATGGCCGCGCTGCGCTCCGGGATGGAGCGGCTGCTGGCCTCGCACGACCCCTACCCCGCGCTGGTCGTCGACGGGACCTTCCAGGTCCTCGCGGCCAACCGCGCCCTGGGGCTGCTGCTCTCCGGGGTCGCCCCGCACCTGCTGGAGCCGCCGCTCAACGCGATGCGGATCACCCTGCACCCGGAGGGCGTCGCACCGCGGATCCTCAACCTGCGGCAGTGGCGGCGGCACCTGCTGGAGCGGATGGAGCAGCAGGTCGGGCTGGTCCGCTCGGAGCCGCTGCGGGCGCTGCTGGAGGAGGTCCGGGCCTACCCCGAGCCGCCCGGCGCGGCAGCGGACGGCGGCGAGGAGGACATCACCGAGCTGTTCCCGTTCGCGCTGCCGCTGCGGATCTCCTACGAGGGCCGGGTGCTGTCGTTCCTGTCGACGATCGCGACCTTCAACACGCCGATGGACGTGACCGTCTCCGAGCTGGCCATGGAGACCTTCCTCCCGGCCGACGAGGAGACGGTCGCGTTCCTCCAGGCCGCCGTGGGGACGGCGCGGTAGTCACCCGCGCGGCCGTCCCGCCGGCAGCGGTCACGCCCGCAGACGGCGCAGGGCGGCGAACTGGAGGACGGCGAACAGGGCCACGGTGGCGGCCTGGAGCGGGATCCAGACGTACCCGGCGGTGGTCGGCCCGAACCACAGCTCCATCGCCACCACGCTGAGCACCGCCCAGACCAGGTTGACGTCGATCACCGCCCGCACCGCGAGCCCCGGCGGCTGCGGGCGGGCCGCCAGCAGGCCGACCGCGAGGCCGAACACCGCCAGTACGGCGCCGAGTTCGAGCAGCGTCGAGCGGCCGACGCCCAGCAGCTCGCCGAGCGGTCCGGGGAAGGCCAGGTAGGCGAGGCCGTTGCCGCCGCTGACGACGGCATCGAGGACGAGGAGGCCGCGCAGCGCCTTGAAGGAGGCGGGGGCGGTGCGGGCGGCGGTGGTCAGGGTGTGCGCGGACACGGCGGTTCGGCCTCCGGGGGTGGGGTGGGATCCCGGTCGGCGGTGGCGCCGCCGGGTGGGCACCACTGTGCCGGGGCGCGGAGCGGGCGTCGATTACCTCGGACGTCATGCCCGGGCACGCGGCCCCGGCAGCGGCACGCCCGCCCGCTTCACGGCCCGCGCCACGATCGTGGTCTCGGCGCGGCCGACGCCGAGCGGGCCGAGGGTGTCGGTGACGAACCGGTAGAGCCCGCCGTGGTCCGGGCAGAACACCGCGGCCATCAGGTTGGCCGGACCGCTGGTCGCGAAGACGCCGTGCACCTGCGGGTGCCGGGCCAGCGCCGCGCCGACCGCCGCGAGCCGGCCGGGCGGCACGTCCAGCCACAGCCTGGCGTCCACGGCGAGGCCGAGCAGCCGGGGGTCGACGGTGACACGGGTGCGCACCAGCCCGGCTCCGTCCAGCCGGTTCAGCCGGCGCCGGACGGTCGACTCCGGGGTGCCGACGGCCGCCGCGAGCGCCGCGTGGGACTGCCGGGCGTCCTCGCCGAGCCGGGCCAGCAGCACCCGGTCCAGCTCGTCCGGCGGCACGCTCCCCGGGGCGGGCCCGGCGGCCGGCGGTTCGGCGAGCGCGGCGGCCTCGGCCTCGCCCAGGTGGCCGGAGCGCCACCGGCCGGCGTCCGGGAAGGCGTGCAGCACGGCGTGCACGGCGGTCTCGGCCACGACGGCGGCGGCAATGGCGGGCGGCTGCCCGTCGGCCGGGCGGTCGTGGGCGCCGGCGTCGCCGAGCACCACCGCGCCGATCTCCCGGCCGCCGAGCATCACGCCGACGAACGGCACGTCCGGCCGGTCGGCGAGGGCCCGGGCGACGGTGTCGGCCTCGCCGTGCAGCACCCGGACCCGCAGCAGCAGCGCGCCGACCGCCGGGTCCTCGGCGTCGGGCGTCCGGACCACCCGGACCAGGCCGGCCCGCTGGAGCCGGGCGAGCCGGCGGGTGACGGTGCGCGCGGAGATGCCGAGCACCTCGGCGATCCGCCCGGCCCCGGCCCGGCCGTTCACCTGGAGCGCGCAGACGAGTCGGCGGTCCAGGGTGTCCAGCACGGCGTCCGGATCAGCTGCTGTGACGTCCATGGTGTCCGATCTCCGTCGTTCCGTCGCCGCTCGGCGCCCCGTTCGGCGCCCCGTTCGGCCGCACCGACGGTACTCCTGGAGCATGCGACCGGGACGAACGGAGGAGGGACGAAGAGCGACGAGAACGTGCCGACTGTGCGCGGACACCCCACCCGCTCAACGGACTTGATTGGACGTCATATATCGAGCAGCGACGCCGCGTTGTCGTGGCAGACCGCGCGCAGCCACTCCTCCCCCGGCCCGAGCCGGTCCAGGGCTTCCAGCTGATGCCCGTACGGGTAAGGGATGTCGGGTGAAGTCACTGCCGAGCAGGCTGCGGTCGCCCGGCGCCCGCAGCCGGGGCAGTTCGGCGCGCGGGAACGGGGCGGTCGACTCGGCGATCGGACCCGGGCCGGTGCCTGCCGGGGACCGGGCCGGAGCCGTCGACCAGGGGCGGCCGGTCAGCGGGCCGGCGGCGTCGAAGGACGCCCGCACCTTGTCCAGGACGTTCTGCGGCATGGTGGGCCCCTCCTGCCCGATGGCGGGCAGGAGGGAGGGCGTGGACGTCGATGAGGCCGGGCAGGCCGAGGTACTCCCAGAAGGCCCGCACCCCGGCCGCCCCGGCCGCCGGCCCTGGGGTGCTCATACGGCGGGCACCGGCCGGGCACGGTCGATGATCGCCGCGACGTCCGGGCCCGGCGGCAGGGTGCCGAAGGCCGCTCCGTGGTCGCCGCCGAGCCGGGAGGCGCAGAACGCGTCGGCCACCGCCGGGTCGCCGTGGCGGACGAGCAGCGAGCCCTGGAAGGCCAGCGCCATCGCCTCCACCAGCCGGCGGGTGCGGTACTCCAGCTGGTCGAGGTCGGTGAGCTGCTTGCGCAGGCCCGCGACGGCCGCGTCCAGCCGGCGGTCGGCGCCCGCCGCGGCGTCCAGCTCCCCGAGGAAGGCCTCGACGGTCTCCGGGTGCTTGGCCATCGCCCGCAGCGCGTCCAGGGCGGCGACGTTGCCGGAGCCCTCCCAGATGGAGACCAGCGGAGCCTCGCGGTAGAGCCGGGGCATGCCGGACTCCTCGACGTAGCCGTTGCCGCCCAGGCACTCCAGGGCCTCGGCGGCGTGCGCCGGGCCGCGCTTGCAGACCCAGTACTTGGCGACGGCCAGGCCGAGCCGGCGCACCAGCGCCTCCTGGGCGTCCCCGGCGAGCGCGGCGTCGGTGGCCTGGGCGAGCCGCATCGCCACCGTGGTGGCCGCCTCGGACTCGACGACCAGGTCGGCGAGCACATTGCGCATCAGCGGCTGGTCGACCAGCGCCTTGCCGAAGGCGCGGCGGTGCAGCGCGTGCTGGACGGCCCGGGTGGCGCCGAGCCGCATGCCCGAGGCGGCGCCGATGGTGCAGTCCAGCCGGGTCGTGTTGACCATCTCGATGATGGTCCGCACGCCCCGGCCCTCCTCGCCGACCAGGAGGCCGTACGCCTCGTCGTACTCGATCTCGGCGGAGGCGTTGGACTTGTTGCCCAGCTTGTCCTTGAGCCGTTGCAGCCGAAGCCGGTTGCGGGTGCCGTCCGGCAGGACGCGCGGCAGCAGGAAGCAGCTGAGGCCGCCGGGTGCCTGGGCGAGGGTGAGGAAGAGGTCGGACATCGGAGCCGAGGTGAACCACTTGTGCCCGGTCAGCCGGTAGCCGCCGTCCGGCTGCGGGACGGCGGTGGTGGTGTTGGTGCGGACGTCGGAGCCGCCCTGCTTCTCGGTCATCGACATGCCGGCGATCAGCCCGCGCTTGCCGTGCGGCTCGCGCAGCCCGAAGTCGTACTCGGTGGCGGCCAGCAGCGGCTCGAACTCGGCGGCCAGGCCGGGGGTGGCGCGCAGCGCGGGGACGGCGGCGTAGGTCATCGAGACGGGGCAGGTGTGGCCGGCCTCGACCTGGCCCCAGACGAAGAACTTGGCGGCGCGGGCGGTGTGCGCGCCCGGGCGGTCGTCCCGCCAGGGCGCGGCGTGCAGCCCGTGGCCGACGGCGGTGCGCATCAGCTCGTGCCAGTACGGGTGGAACTCGACCTCGTCGATCCGGTGGCCGAAGCGGTCGTGGGTGCGCAGCACCGGCGGGTTCTCGTTGGCCAGCCGGCCCCACTCGGCGGCCTGCTCGGAGCCGGCCAGCCGGCCGAGCTCGTGCAGTTCGGGTTCGGCCCAGCCCGCGCCGGCCCGGTGCAGGGCGGCGAGCAGCGCGGGGTCGGCGGCGGTGTCGTGCCCGTACGGGAGCGGGACCTGGTTGGTGACCTCATGCGTCGCTGTCATCGCGTGCTCCAAGAGCTCGGAGGGTGAAGGTGACCAGGGCGGGGACCACGGCGTCGGAGGCGGCCCCGGGGGCGGGCGGGGGTACCGCGGCGAGCGGGCCGGTGAGCGCCTCGGCGGTCGCCCCGACGATCGCGGCGGCGGTCAGCTGCGGCTCCTGGGGCGGCAGTTGGCCGGCGGCGAGGGCGGCGGTGATCTCGGCGGCGAGCACGTCGCGGAAGGTGCGGCGGAACACCAGGCGTTCGGCGTCCACCACGGTGTCGGCCGGTTCGACCAGCAGGGCGTGGGCGAGCCGGGGGGCGCGCAGGGCGCGGGCGGCGAAGGTCTCGACGACGGCCGCGATCCGCTCCCGGGGGGTGTCGTGGCGGGCGACGGCCTCGTGCACGGCGGCGACCTCCCGGGTGACCACCCGGCGGAAGAGCTCCACGGAGAGGTCGGCCTTGTTCGCGAAGTGCCGGTACATCGAGCCGGTGGCGATCCCGGCCCGCTCGGCGACCGCGGCCATGCTGCAACCGCCGTAGCCGCGCTCGGCGAGCAGGCCGACCGCGGCCTGGAGCACCGCCTCGCGCTGGGCGTCCAGGCGGGCTTGCACGGCGGGGGTGCGTCGGTAGGCCATGAAAGAATTGAAGCACTGATTCACTGCTTCGGGGAAGGGGTGTGCGGGCCCGTCGCACGGCGAAGGGCCGCCCGGCGGCGGGCGGCCCTTCGTCGTGGTCGTACCGGTGGAGCGGACTACAGCCGGACGCGGTCCAGCTTCAGCCCCGCCTCGTCCAGCGGACCGATCGGCGGCACCTGGTACCGGCCGGTCAGCGCGTTGGCGGCGGCGTCACCGAGGCCGGCCCACTCCAGCACCTTGGCGGTGGCCGCCGCGGACTCGGCGGCCGGCAGCCGGGAGATGTTCGCGCCGTGGTTGCCACCGGGCACGGTGTAGACGTAGCTGTCCTCGCTGCCCCGGCCGAGGCGGAACGGCTCGGCGCCCCACGGGTCGTTCTGGCCGTAGACGTAGATGATCCGCTCGGCGGAGTGGCGCACCCAGCGGTCGATGTCGCGCATGGCGGACGGGTCGAACCGCATCGGGATGCTGCGCGGCACGTAGCTGCGCGGCGCGTACAGCTCCTTGTAGTCGTAGCGCAGCAGGCCCTTGAGGTGCGAGACGTCGAAGGCGGGCGAGCCCAGCTCGGTGCCGGCCTGGTAGTAGTACGCGGTGTACCCGGCGAGCGCCTGGTCGCTGTTGCCGGTGATGCCGACCTGCGCGTCCAGCCAGGCGTACAGCGCGTCGTCGGTGCCGGCGGTGCCCGGGACGTTCACGCAGTCGGCCTCCAGGCTGTACTGCCAGAACGCCCAGACCGAGTCCAGCACGGCGAGCTCGTAGGCCCGGTCGGCGCTGCCGATGGTGGTGAAGGCGGAGCCGGCGGCGGCGTTGTCGGCGGCGTAGCGGGCCCCCAGCCGGTCGCGGCGGGCCAGCAGCTCACGCTGGGTGGCGGTCAGTGCGGCGCGGCACTCGGGGGTGCCGACGTTCCGGAAGAACCGGCTGTACGCGGAGTCCTCGCGGTCGTCGACGTCGTTCGGCGCGACGTAGGCGATGGTGCCGTCCACGTCGTCCGGGAAGAAGCGGCGGTGGTAGGTGGAGGACATGCCGCCCTTGGAGCCGCCGGTGGAGAGCCACTCCTGCTGGTAGATCCGCTTCAGCGCGGTGATCAGCCGGTGGGCGTCGGTGGCCGCCTGCTTGATGCCGGCCTTGGACCAGTCGGCGGGCTCGGGCCGGGACGGCGTGAAGAAGCGGTACTCGATGGAGACCTGGTTGCCGTCGACCAGCCGGGCCGGCTCGGTGCGGGTGGGCGCGGTGCGCAGCGCGTAGCCGTTGGTGAAGAAGACGGTCGGCCGGTCGTAGCCGCGGTGCAGCACGCTGAGCCGCTGCTGGAAGCTGCCCAGCCAGGGGCGGTTGTGGTCGACCGGCTGGGTGTAGGTGAGCAGGAAGAAGCGGTGGCCGGTGGTGGTGGGCTGCTCCTCGGTGACGGTCAGGCCGCGGATCGCCGCCAGGCGGTCCTTGATGTCGGCCGACGGGTCGTCGGCGGCCGACGCGGCTCCGGGCGCCTCCGTCCCGGCGGCGAGGGCCGTCGGGGCGAGGCCGAGGCCCAGCAGCGGTATCAGCAGAACGGCGACCAGCAGTCTTCTGATCGTGGTGGTCATCAACTCTCCATCGGTTCAACGGAACTGGGCGGTACCGTGGTCCGTACCACTCTCCGGCAGCCGGCACGCGGCCGCCGGGCGGACCGGCCGTCCGGTAGACGGCCGAATGGGCCACCCGCCGGTCGCGGATGACCCATCAGGGACGAAAGTGCTGGTCAGGGGCGCGGCAGGGTGCAGTCGGCCTTCGTCAGGTCGAGCCTGTTCCCGGTGCTGAAGCAGCCGGGGATGGTGTACGTCTGCTGGGCGTACCCGATGCCCGGACGGACGGTCACCGCGCCGTTCTGGTCCACCTCGCACGGGTTGTTCAGGGTGCAGCGCTGGCCGCTCTCGTTGATCGTGTTGTTCACCGCGACGACCTGGCCGCTGGTGGCGTCCACGACCGGCGAGCCGGAGGTGCCGCCGATGACGTTGCAGGTGGAGGTGTAGCGGAGGGAGTCCTTGAAGGTCCAGTCCGCTTCCTTCAGGCGGTAGGCGAAGCCGTCGGCCGAGCAGGAGTAGATCCGCTTCCAGTACCCGGAGACGACCTTGATCGAGGTGCCCTGGACGGGGTGGGTGGCCGCGACCGTCAGCGGGGCGATGCCGTAGCGCGACTGGATCGCGGCGTAGGTCGTGTTCAGCTGGTAGATCGACACGTCGGTGTCGGTCATGGTGCCGTAGAGCAGCTTGTTGGCGCGCAGCGTGCCGAGCGATCCGCCGCTCGCGTTCAGCAGGGTGAAGCTGCGGCTGGAGGCCTGGTTGACGACCACCTGGCCGGGGCCGGGCATGCCGTTCTCCAGGCAGTGGCCGTTGGAGAGCACCAGCGCCGGGTCGTTGGCGGTGGAGGCGGGGAGCCGGACGAGCGAGCCGGAACAGTTGCTGAGGGCCACGGTGCCGGCGAAGGTGACGGCGGCGACCTTGCCGGCCTGCGCCGATTCGGCGGCGCCGGCCGCGGTGGTCGTGGTGGCGGTCGCGGCCGGGGCTCCGGCGAGGGCGGTCGCCCCGGCGGTGAGGAGCGCGGCCAGCGTGCCTATGAGCGGCTTCTTCATGAGAGACCTCTCGGTGTGGGGGGTGCCCCAAAGCTGGCGCGGACATGACGCCCTGTCAAGGGATCGAACGCCGAACGGAGATCCGGACACCGTGTTCCGGACACCGTGTTCCGGCCGCCGGACCCCGGTACTGTGGCCCGAACGGCAGGGACGACCACCTGGGGGGCTGACATGGCGGGCGACAACCACACGGACGGCACGCGAGGGGGCGGGACCGCGGGGCGGCTGCTCGCCGTGAGCGACCTGCACGTCTCGTACCAGCAGAACCGCGACCTGGTCGAACAGCTGCGGCCCGGCTCGCCGGACGACTGGCTGATCGTGGCCGGCGACGTGGCCGAGTCCACCACCACCATCCGCTGGGCCCTCGGCCTGCTCGCCGAACGGTTCGCCAAGGTCATCTGGGCCCCCGGCAACCACGAGCTGTGGACCCACCCCAACGACCCGGTCCAGCTGCGCGGCGTCGAACGCTACGAGCACCTGCTGGGCATCTGCGCCGAGCTCGGCGTGGTCACCCCCGAGGACCCCTACCCGGTGTGGACCGGCGCGGGCGGGCCGGTCGCCGTCGCCCCGCTGTTCCTGCTGTACGACTACTCCTTCCGGGCACCCGGCACCACCACCAAGGAGGAGTCGCTGGCCGCCGCCTTCGCCTCCGGCATCGTCTGCGCGGACGAGCGCTTCCTGCACCCGGACCCGTTCCCGGACCGCGACACCTGGTGCCGCGAGCGCGTCCGGCTGACCGAGAAGCGGCTCACCGAGCACGACCCCGAACTGCCGCTGGTGCTGGTCAACCACTACCCGCTGGTCCGGCAGCCCACCGAGGTCCTCTGGTACCCCGAGTTCGCCCAGTGGTGCGGCACCGAGCTGACCGCGGACTGGCACCGCCGGTTCAACACCGCCACGATGATCTACGGGCACCTGCACATCCCCCGGCGCACCAGCTACGACGGCGTCCCGTTCGAGGAGGTCTCGCTCGGCTACCCGCGCGAGTGGGGCAAGCGCGGCCTGCCGGACCCGCTGCTGCGCGAGGTCTTCCCGGGCGCCTGACCGGCGCGGACGCGAACGGCGCGCCGGGGGCTCCCGCGCGCGCCGTCCGCTGTCCGCCGTCCGCCGTCTCCCGCTGCCCGGGGGCCGCTACTCGGGGCGGGCGACCGCCACCGTCAGCCCCCCGTCCGACACCTCCGCGACGAGGGTGTCCCCCTCCCGCACGGTGCCGTCCAGCAGCAGGTTGGAGATCCGGTTGTCCAGCTCCTGCTGGATCGTCCGCCGCAGCGGCCGGGCCCCGAACTCCGGCTGGTAGCCGCGGTTCACCAGCCACTCCTTCGCCCCCTCCGTCACCTCCAGCCCGATGTCCTGCGCCTTGAGGCGGCGCCGGGAGCGGTCCAGCAGCAGGTCCACCACCTGGAGCAGGTCCTTGCGGGTGAGCGCGTGGAAGACGATCACCTCGTCGATCCGGTTGAGGAACTCCGGCCGGAACCGCCCGCGCAGGTCCCGCATCAGATCCTCTCTGATCTCGCCGACGTCGCCCGCGTGGTCGAGGATCCGCTGCGAGCCGATGTTGCTCGTCATGATCACCACGGTGTTGCGGAAGTCGACGGTGCGGCCCTGCGCGTCCGTCAGCCGGCCGTCGTCCAGCACCTGGAGCAGCAGGTTGAAGACGTCCGGGTGGGCCTTCTCCACCTCGTCGAACAGCAGCACGCTGTACGGCTTGCGGCGCACCGCCTCGGTGAGCTGGCCCGCCTCGTCGTAGCCGACGTACCCGGGGGGGGAGCCGACCAGCCGGGAGACGGTGTGCTTCTCCTGGAACTCGCTCATGTCGAAGCGGATCATCCGGTCCGGGTCGCCGAACAGCAGCGCGGCCAGCGCCTTGGCGAGTTCGGTCTTGCCGACCCCGGTCGGGCCGAGGAACAGGAACGAGCCGGTCGGCCGGTCCGGGTCCCCCATCCCCGCCCGGCCGCGCCGCACCGCCTGGGCGACCGCCGTGACCGCCTGGTCCTGGCCGATCACCTTCTCGTGCAGGTGCTCCTCCAGCCTCAGCAGCCGCTCGCGCTCGGTCGCGTTCAGTTCGGCGACCGGGATGCCGGTGCGGCTGGAGAGCACCTGGGCGATGTCCTGCGCGGTGACCGCCACGACCTCCTCGCGGGACTCGGCGATCGCGGCCAGCTCGTCCTCGGTCTGCCGCAGCTCGGTCTTCAGATTGGCGGCCCGGACGAACTCCTCGTCCGCCACCGCCTCCTCCAGCTCGCGGCGCAGCTTGGTGATCCGGTCCTGGACCGGCATCGCGAGCGTGGAACCGCTCAGGCTGCGCAGCCGCACCCGGGCGCCGGCCTGGTCCAGCAGGTCGATCGCCTTGTCCGGCAGGAAGCGGTCGCTGACGTAGCGGTCGGAGAGCGCGGCGGCCGCGTCCAGCGCCTCGTCGGTGAACCGCACCTGGTGGTGCGCCTCGTAGGCGTCGCGCAGGCCCTGGAGGATCTCGACCGTCTCCTCGACGCTCGGCTCCGGCACCAGCACCGGCTGGAAGCGGCGCTCCAGCGCGGCGTCCTTCTCGACGTGCTTGCGGTACTCGTCCAGGGTGGTCGCGCCGACCACGCTCAGCTCGCCGCGGGCCAGTGCCGGCTTGAGGATGTTGCCCGCGTCCATCGACCCCTCGCCGCCACTGCCCGCGCCGACCACGGTGTGCAGCTCGTCGAGGAAGAGGATCACGCTCTGCTCGGCCGCCGTGACCTCGTCGATCACGCTCTTCAGCCGCTCCTCGAACTCGCCCCGGTACTTGGACCCGGCCACCAGCGCGGTGAGGTCCAGCGTGACGACCCGCTTCTCCTTGAGGCTCTGCGGGACGTCCCCGGAGACGATCCGCTGCGCCAGGCCCTCCACGATCGCCGTCTTGCCGACCCCCGGCTCGCCGATCAGCACCGGGTTGTTCTTGGTGCGGCGGGAGAGGATCTCGACGGTCTGCTCGATCTCCTCGGCCCGGCCGACCACCGGGTCCAGCCGGCCCGCCCTGGCCTCCTCGGTGAGGTCGCGGCCGTACTCGTCCAGCGTCGGCGTCGAGCTCTGCCGGTCCCCGCCCTGGCTCCGCTCGCCGCGCTCACCGCGTTCACCGCGCTCGCCGCGCTCACCGCCGAGGACGCTGCGCAGCGTCTCCTGCGAGGGCGCGACATTGCGCAACGCCGCCCCCGCCCCCGACCGCTCCTCCTCCAGCAGCGCGCCGAGGATGTGCTCCGGCCCGATGTACGAGGCCCCGGCCCCCTGCGACCGGGCGTGCGCGGCCAGCAGCGCCCGCTTCGCGGCCGGCGTCAACGCGGGCCGCCCGTCCACCGCCGGCGCCCCCTCCTCACCCCCGGCCGGCAGGACCTTCCCCAGGTCCTCCGCCAACCGGTCCGGATCGATCCCCGCCCGCTCCAGCATCCGCCGCGACGGCTCCACCCGGGTGGCCGCCCACGCCAGGTGCGCGGTGTCGAGATCACTGCTCCCGTCCCCGGCGGCCCGCTGAGCGGCCGTGGCGAGCAGCTCCTGCGCCGACTCACTCAGCAGCCGCCCGATCGGCACCCGCTGCACGGCGGGCGGCGACGCCAGCGGGCTCATCCCGAAGAACCGGCTGAGCAGATCGGAGAAAGGGTCATTTGAACCGAACGGCGGCACGGACACGGAGGCTCACCTCTCCCAAACGGTTAGCGCCACACAAACACACCCCACCACCCCCCCCCCCCCAAGCGCCGCCACCCGGACCGCCCCGACGTCAGGCAGTGAGAACGCCCGCGAGAGACTCCCCATTCGCACATACGTCCTGTCTGTCGAGCGGAACGGAGCCCAGTACGTGCCCACGCCCAGCGCACCCTCGTCCCAGAGCGGACAGCCTGCAGCAGCCTTCGACGCACTGCCCGGTGTCGACCTCCAACTCGACGCGCTCTATCCGGGCGGCATCAAGAAGAACATCGCGGATGAGCCGATCAGCAAGCTCATCCAGGGAGTGGGCAACCGGGGCGGTTTCCGGATGTCCCGGTCGCCGATGACGAAAGCGGCCAGCCTGGCGGTCCTCTACACCACCGGTCGGCAGCCCGACTGGCCGGACGCCCTCGATCCGCAGACCGGAACGTTCACCTACTACGGCGACAACAGGAAGCCGGGCCACGAACTCCACGAGACGTCGCGAGGCGGCAACCTCCTGCTCCGGAATGTCTTCGCCGCCTCCCACGCAGGCCCCGGAGAACGGCGCCGAATACCGCCGTTCCTGCTGTTCGAGAAAGCCGGCCCCACCGGCTACGACGTCCGGTTCCGCGGCCTGCTCGCGCCTGGCGGCCCGTCCCTCACCTCAGACGACGAACTCGCCGCCATCTGGCGGACGACCGGTGGCCAGCGCTTCCAGAACTACCGTGCCCGGTTCACTGTGCTGGACCAGGCCGTCATCCCACGCACGTGGATCCAGCACCTCATCAAGGGCGGCGACCCCTTGGAGGGCGGCTGCCCCGTTGTATGGCACACCTGGGTCGAAACCCGCTCCTACATTCCGCTCACCGCACCGACCACGACCGCCATCCGCAGCCCAGAGGCACAGCTTCCGTCCGACCCTGAGTCCTGGGAGGTGCTGGCAGCAATCCGTGAGCACTTCCGCGGCCGCGAACACGAATTCGAGCCGTGCGCGGTGGAGCTGTGGCGCCTCCTCGCACCGGCAACCGGCCAGGTCGAAGTGACCCGCAGAAGCCGAGATGGCGGGCGCGACGCCGTAGGCCAGTACCACCTCGGTCCTCCAGCGGATCGGATCGCCATCGACTTCGCCCTTGAGGCCAAGTGCAAGTCGCCGGACCAGTCAGTCGGCGTCAAGGAAGGAAGCCGACTGATCTCGCGCCTGCGCCACCGGAACTTCGGGGTCCTCGTGACGACGTCGTATTTCAACCAGCAGATGCAGCAGGAGATCCGTGACGATCAGCACCCTGTCGTCCTGATCTGCGGCCGCGACATCGTCGACCTCCTACGCCAGCACGGCTACACATCCAAGGCAGCAGTCGAAGCATGGCTGGCCCAGCGATACCCCGCCCCACCGTCCGCTCCGTCGCCAAAGCACAGCCCGGCTAGCTAAGGCTCCGAAACGATCAAGGGCCAGTTCGGGAGGATCATGCCTCCGAACTGGCCCTTCTCTGCTGGTGGGCGCGGACGGTTTCGAACCGCCGACATCTGCTTTGTAAGAGCAGCGCTCTACCGCTGAGCTACGCGCCCCCGGTCGTGTGGGCCCGGTTCGGGCGCACGACGAATGCTTAGGGTACCTGGTCCGGGGGGCGGTGTGGTGCAGGTGGTCGGGGGGCGGGGTGGGTGGGGTGCCGGTGGGGCGGGGTGATCGGGAAGAATGGGCGGTGGATCAACGGTCGCGAACCAGGGAGCGCGCAGTGAGGGTGGCCGGCGGAGGCGGGCGGGGGCGGCGGTGGCCGGGGAGCGCGGTGGCCGAGGCGCTGTTGCTGCCGCTGGTCGTCGCGGGTGCGCTGGGGGCCGCGGGGGCGGCGTCGTTCGGAGCCGGTGGGGGCTGGTTCGGGCGGCGCGGCGGGGACGGCATGCGGGCGGACGCCCGGGCGGCGCGGGATGCGGCGCAGCAGGCTTTCTACGACGTGGACTCCACCCAGCGCGAGGCGCGGCTGGCGGTGGAGACGGTGCGCTCCGCCGGGGACAGCGCGACGGCGCGGCGGGCGGTGGCGGACTTCGAGGCGATCTCCGGCCGGGTCGACCAGGTGACCGTGAACTACCTGACCGCCCTCGACGCGCACGACCTGGACGCGGAGGACCTGGAGTCAGGGACGGCCGCCCGCGCCAAGCACCAGCTGGACGACGTGAAGGGGCAGCTCGGGTCGGCGCTCGCGGAGCTGAACGACTTCCTGCGCAAGCTGCAGCCGGCCCTGGAGCGGGCCGAGCAGCAGCTGATGCGGGTGACCCCGGCGATCGAGCAGGCCAAGCGGGCGCTGCTGGCCGCCAGCAACGCGTTGGACGCCGCGCGCGGCGCCGGGCTGCGGGCGGACGAGCTGGCGGTGCGGCTGGCCGAGCTGGCGCCGGAGCTGGGGCGGCTGAACGAGGGCGTGGCGCAGCACGGTGTGCCGGGGACGCTGGAGCGCGCGGACCGGGTGCGCGAGCGCGCGGAGGCGGTCGCGGCGGAGGCCGGGCAACTGCCGGAGCGGGCCCGGGAGATCGACCGCCGGGTGGCCAGCCTGCGGACCAGGATCCAGGCGCTGGAAACGAAGGCCGCGACGGTGGAGCCGGCGCTGAGCGAGCTGCGCCGGCGGTTCACCACCGCGTGCTGGCAGGACCTGCAGCGGGTGCCGGACCAGGTCGCGGAGACGCGGCAGGCCGCCGAGGGCAAGCTCGCCGAGGCCGCCCGGGCCCGGGACGAGCAGCGCTGGGCGGACGCCACCGGCGCGCTGGGGACGGTGCGGGCGCTGCTGGAGACGGCGGACGGGTCGGTGGTCGCGGTGAACGAGCGGCTGCGGCAGCTGAACGAGGTGCAGATCGACCCCAACAGGGAGGTCGAGCGCGCCCGGTTCGCCCTGCGGGACGCCCAGCGGCTCGCGATGGCCGGGCGGCACGCGCCGGATCCGCGGCACGCGGGGCCGCTGGACGCGGCGGTGGCCCGGCTGGACCGCGCGGTGGCGGAGCTGGAGTCGGCCGGGCGGCACCCGGACTACTGGCGGTTCCTGACCGAGCTGGCGGCGGTGCGGGAGACGGCGGCCGACGTGGTGGAGCTGATCCGCGGCGAGCTGGGCGGCGGAACGAGGTAGCGGGCCGGACAGCGGGCCGGACAGCGGGCGGCGGCGCGGATACGCTGGCGGGCATGCCTCGTTACGACTTCCGCTGCCGCGCCTGTGGCGCCACCTTCGAGCTGCGCCGTCCGATGGCGCAGGCCAACGACCCCGCCGTCTGCCCGCAGGGCCACCCGGACACCGTGAAGCTGCTGTCGACCGTCGCCGTCACCGGTGCGGCCTCCGCCGCCGGCGCCCCGCAGCAGGCCCCGTCGGCCGGTGGCGGCGGGGGCTGCTGCGGCGGCGGGTGCTGCGGCTAGGAGGGCGCCAGGAGAGCTCCAGGAAGGCGCTAGGACTAGGACACCCGGACGGCCTCGGCGGCGGGCTCGACGGCCTCGCCGCGCACCCGGGCCAGGAAGCGGCGGACGATCTCCTCGCCCGCCGCCACGCCCACCTCGTCCAGCGCGGTGACGCCGGGCGCCGTCCACCCGGTGTCGGCCAGCTCGCCGTGGCCGGGCCGCCAGGCGGCGTCGGCGGCGCGCAGCAGGTCGGCGTCGAGCAGCGAGTCCCCGGCGGAGAGCACCGTCGCCCCGCCGACCCGCCGCACGACCTCGGCGAGCGCCGCGCTCTTGCTGAGCGGCGCCGGCACCGCGTACACCTTGCGCCCCTGGAGCGAGACGGTCCACCCGCGCTCCGCGCACCAGCCGGTGAGCTCCGCGAGCCAGCCCTGCGGCAGTTCGGCGCGCTCGACGACCAGGTAGGCGAACAGCTCGTCGGCGACCCGCCGCTTGTGCGTCCACTCGGGGTCGGCGCAGAGCGCCAGGTGCTCGACCACCTCGGCCAGCGGCGCCGCCCCGCCGGCCAGCCGGGCGGCCATCTCGTCCTGCCAGTCGGCGTCCGGCACGCCGTCGACGAGCAGCCGCCCGCCGTTGGCGCAGATGGCGTACGGCGGGACCCAGCCGGGTGTCGGGCCCGGGAGGTTGACCCGCTCGTACTGGGCCCGGGTGCGGGTGGTGGCGGGGACGAGCACCGCCTCGCGGGCGAGTTCGACGAGCAGTTCGGCGGCCTCCTCGGTCATGAAGGAGAGCGCCTTGCCGTCGTGCACCTCGACCGAGAGCAGCCGCGGCGCGAGCCGGTCCGGCACGTCGAGGGCGAGGGCGCGGTTGGAGTAGATCAGGGTGCGGTCGAGGTCGCTCGCGACGACGAAACGGCCCGCGGCGCCGCCGTTCATGCCACCGCTCAGGTAACCAGTCATCGGGCTCAGGACTCCTTCACCAGGACGGCCGTGCCGGAGGCGCCGGTCGCCCCACGGGTGTAGCGGGGGTGGATGAGGCCGACGCAGGAGTACGGCAGGTCGTCCACCTCCTCGACCGGGACCCCCCGCTGGGCGGCGAGCAGCCGGACGTGGTCGAGGTCGGCGCCCGCGCCGCGCCGGGCCAGCACCCGCCAGGGGACGCGGCGCAGCATGACCCGGGTGGTCTCGCCGACGCCGGGCTTGACCAGGTTGACGTTGTCGATGCCGAACTCGGCGCTGATCCGCTCGACGGCGGCCCAGCCGGCCCAGTCGGGGGCGCGCTCGGCGGCGTGCTCGGGGGCGAGGAAGCGCCCGGCGGCCGCGACGGCCTCGGCCCGGACGTCCGCGAAGTGGTCGGCGACGGTGTCCAGGAAGGCGCCGGAGACGTCCGCGCCGGCCAGTTCGGTGTAGTGCTTGGCGCCGTGGAAGTCGTCCGGGCCGATCAGGTCGGCGCGCAGCACGGTGCGCGAGACCAGGCCGGAGACGGTCGAGTTGAGGCAGGCGGAGGGGATCAGGAAGTCGTCCCGGGTGCCGAAGGTGGCCACGCAGCGGCCGGGGTCGGCGAGGACGGCGAGGCCGGGGTCGAAGCCCGTGCCGGCGAGCGCCTCGGCGAGTTCCCGGGTGATCGCGCCCTTGCCGGTCCAGCCGTCGACGAACACCACGTCGGCGGCCCGGTGGCGGGCGTCCAGGTAGCGCAGGGCGACCGGGTCGATGCCGCGGCCGCGGACGATGGAGACGGCGTAGTGCGGGGCGTCGACGCCGTGCCCGGCGGCGAGCCAGCGGCGGATCAGGATGCCGACCGGCGTGCCGGCGCGGGCCAGCGAGGCGAGCACCAGGCCCGGGCCGCGTTCGCGCAGCAGGGTCTCGGCGACGGTGCCGACGGCGAGCGCGATCCGCCGGGCGGAGGCCCGCAGCGCCTGGTGGAACAGCTCCTGGTACTCGGGGCTCGGCTGGTACTCGACCGGCAGCGACTCGGCGTAGTGGGCGCCGCCGCTCTGCACGGCCTCCTCGCGCTCCTCGGTGGGCGCCTCCAGGGCGACGCCGGAGAGGTCCTTGAGCAGCCAGCCCACCTCGTCGGCGCGGTAGGAGGAGAACTCCGGGCCGTACAGCGGCCGCGGCAGCGCGGCGGCGGGCCGGTGGGACGGCAGCACGGCGAGCACCACCCGGTCGGTGACCTGTCGCAGCTGGCCGAGCAGGGCCCGCTCGCCCCGGTGCAGGGCGGGGGTGTCGGCGACGTCGTCGACGACCAGCACCACGGTGGCGAAGCGGCGGGCCGGGTCGGCGCCGGGGGCGACGTTGTAGGCGTAGCGCTCGCGCGAGGAGTCGTCGGCCGGGTCGTCGTGGGCGGGGAAGGCCAGCCGGGTGCGGATGGCGTAGCCGGGGTCGTCGACGGCGAGGACGGGCGAGCGGGTGGTGGTCGAGCTGTGGACGCGGTCGGCGCCGCCGGGCAGCCGCTCGGCGAGGGCGCCGGCGAGGCGCAGCGGGGCGTACATCAGCTCCTCGAAGCCGAGCACCAGCACCCGCCCGCCGCCGTCCCCGTCGCCCCCGTCACCCTCGTGGCCCTCGCCGACGCCGACGGCCTCCGCCAGCTGCTCCGCCAGCGCGGGCAGCGCCGCCTCCAGCCGTACCCGGTGCTCCGGGGTGAAGCCGTGCCGCCCGCCGTCGGGCAGCCCCGCGGGCCAGGCCAGGTCGACCCGCACCAGCGGCGCCGCCGGGGTAGCCGGGTCCGCCGGGGTAGCCGGGTCCGCCGGGGTAGCCGGGACGGAAGGAACGGACGGGGCCGCCGGGACGACCACCGGCCCGGCCTCGGCGATCAGCCGCTCGGCCCGCTCCAGGATGTCCGCGGGCAGGTCGACGCCGCCGCCGGCCAGCGCCACCAGGTCCAGCCGGACCCCGAGTTCGGCGGCGGTGTCGGCGAGCCGCTTCCGGTCCGCGGCGCCGCGCAGGTCGACCAGCGCGACCACCACGTAGTGCTCGCGCGGGTGCCGGGCGTGCAGGGTGCGGATGGTGTTGAGCACGGTGGTGCCGGTGGAGAACTCGTCGTCCACCAGCACGAGCGGCCCGTCGCCGGCCAGCAGCCCGGGGTCGGCGGGCAGCAGCAGGTGGGAGGTGGCGTGCGAGTGCTCCTCCTCGAACCCGCCGAGCGGGGCGATCCCGGGCACCGGGCGGCGGGTGGAGTGCAGGTAGGGGGCGTCCAGCCCGTCGGCGACGCTGTGGCCGAGGCCGGTGGCGGTCTCCGCGTAGCCGAGCACGACGGCGCGTTCGAGGGCCTGCCCGTCGAGCGGGCCGAGCAGCTCGCGGACCCGGCGGCCGAGTTCGAGGCCGGCGCCGTGCACCACGGCGGGGCGCTGCGGGACGTGCTTGCCGAGCACGGTGGAGACCAGCAGGTGGGCGCGCTTGCGGTTCTCCCGCAGGGCGAGGCCGACCAGTTCGGGGAGGCGCTCGGAGCCGGTCAGCGTGACGCCGGCCCGCTCGGTCACCCAGCGGCCGGTCCACTCCTGCTCGTCGGCGCGCTCCTGCGCTCCGGTGCGCGCCTGCTCTGCTGCTGTCACGAAGGGGTCCTGCTTTCGGTGGTGCGGTGCGGTGGGCAAACGGTCGGAGGAGGGCCGTCTCAGCGGCAGAGGCAGGCCGCCAGCAGCTCCGCGAAGCTGACGTCCTCGCGGGCCACCCCGAACACCTCGGCGCGCAGCATCACCCGCTCCGCCCAGGCCCGGTGCGGCTTGGCCTCGTTCATCTTGTTGGTGTACGCCGAGCGCAGCACCCCGCCCCCGCCGCGCTCCTGCTGGAGGATGTCGCGGGCGTCGCTGTACTCCTCGTGCGTGACGACGGAGAGCGCGTGCACCGCGGGCACATGGCTGGGGTGGATGCAGGTCTTTCCCAACAGGCCGTTGGCGCGGTCGAGTTCGATCTCGCGGATCAGCCCGTCGAGGTCGTGCTCGATGATCCGCCGGCGGACCGCCTCGCGCGAGGGCTCGGCCTCGGCGAACGGGGTGCGGCGCAGCTGCGGCTTGAACATCCGCTCCTGGACCGGGAAGTACTCCCAGACCGGTCCGGTGACGGTGAACCCGGTGCCGTCGGCGCGGCCGAGCACGTTGACCACGTCGCCGATCACCGAGGCGACCAGGGCGACGTCGTACGCGGTCAGGTCGGGCGAGCGGCGCAGGCCGTAGGCGGAGCAGAGGTCGGTGACGCCGAGGCGGACGGCGAGGACGCGCTCGCGGTGCTTGTCGAGCAGCCGGGCTATCCCGAACAGCTGCTCGCGGCGGGTCTCCAGGTGGGCGAGCTCGGGGGACTCCAGGACCGGCATGGCGAACAGCCGGTGCCCGCTCGCCGTCCCGGCCGCGGCGAGCGCCTCCAGGAAGTCCCCGCCGGTCTCCTCGGTGAACTTGGGCAGCACGAAGCCGGTGAGCACGCCGATCGCCGGTCCGAGTCGCTCGGCGAGGTCGGTGAGCTGGGCGGCGGTCCGCACTCTGATGAAGAGGAGGGGAAGATCCTGTGTGCAACCGGTGGAGGCTTCGGTCGCGTCGGCACCCTCCGTGACCTCCGCCCACAGCTCGCCGAGCCGGGCCACCAGATTGGCCTCGGCGTCCGGCACCTCGTGGTCGGCGATGGCGTCCTCCAGGCAGAGGACCATCGAGACAACGCCCTGGGCGGCCTGCTTGCGGATGTCGGCGCGCAGGGTGGGCCGGGTGGCCGGACTGTAGAGCGTGGCGCCCAGCGCGGTGGCCAGCACGGCCGGGTCGCCGTCCGGGGTGAA
This sequence comes from Kitasatospora sp. NPDC057500, assembly GCF_042802195.1. Classification (NCBI taxonomy): domain Bacteria; kingdom Bacillati; phylum Actinomycetota; class Actinomycetes; order Kitasatosporales; family Streptomycetaceae; genus Kitasatospora; species Kitasatospora sp. NPDC057500. The sequence continues at coordinate 30,202 of NZ_JBHVER010000065.1, forward strand.
CTCGCCCGGCGCCGCGAGAAAGAGCCGGTCGCGGACGTCGTCCGCGAGGTGGCCGAAGTGGCGCAAGGTGCTCTCCTCAGGAGTTCGGCCGCCGGTCCGGCGGAGGCGGGGAGGGGCGGTGAGGAGCCCCGGTGCTACACCCGGTTCAACCGGCTCGACGGCCCTGGTGGTTCCCGGCCCGGATCCCGCCGGTCACCGTCGACCGGCCTGCGAGGCCCCCGCCCGCCCATCGTACGGACGGCTCCGGGCGCGCGCCGGTTCCGCAATGGCGAATTCTCGGAAGGTTACCCTCCACTTCACAAACCGCAAGCATTGGCAAAGTCCCACCACGACGCCTCCCCCGGTCACGTTGTCCGAAGGGGTGGCGAACAGGCAGGATGGTCGGCTATGACGCACGTGATGGCCAAGGGCGCCAACATCGCACTGCCGGTGGCGGCGGTCCGCGCCGTGCTGCGCTGGAGCGCCACGCCCGGTGCGCCGGACGTGGACGCCTCCGCACTGCTGCTCGGCCCGGGCGGCAAGGTCCGTTCGGATGCCGACTTCGTCTTCTACAACCAGCCGCGCCATCCGTCCGGCCTGGTGCGCCACCTGCCCAAGCAGCAGACCGCCGGCGGCGGCGAGATCACCGACACCGTCGAGGCCGAACTCGCCAAGCTGCCGGCCGACGTCGACCGGGTGGTGCTGGCCGGGTCCTCCGAGGGCGGATCGTTCCGCGCGGTGGGCGGGCTGCGCCTGCAGCTGTTCGACGCCGCGGCCGGCGACGGGGCACCGCCCCTGGCCGAGTTCGCGATGGCCGACGGGGACGAGGTCACCGCGCTGGTCGCGGGCGAGCTCTACCGCCGGGCGGGCACCTGGAAGTTCCGCGCCGTCGGCCAGGGGTACGCCTCCGGGCTGATCGGCCTGGCCACCGACTTCGGCATCACCGTCGAGGACGAGGGCGCCGCGTCCGCCCCGGCCCAGGCCGGGCCGCCCGCCACCCCGGCCGCGGACCCGCGGACCGCGCTGCCCGACCCCCGGCCGGCCGGCCGCCCCGAGCCCGGCACCTTCACCCTGGCCCCGGCCGTCCCGCAGCCGCAGGCCGCCGCCCAGGGCGCCCCGGCGCCGGTCGGCGTCCCGGTCAACACGCCCCCGCCGCCGCCCAACCCGCCGACGGTGCCGCCGAACGTCCCGCCGGCCCCGAACACGCCGCCGGCCGGCCAGCCCGGTTACGGCTACCCGCCGCCGAACACCGCGCCCCGGCCCCCGCAGCAGGGCGGCTACGGCCACCCCCAGCAGGCCGGCTACGGCTACCCCCAGCCGCAGCCCCAGCCCCAGCCCCCGGGATACGACCACCCGCAGCAGCAGGGCGGCTACGGCTACCCGCCGCCGAACACCGCGCCCCCCGCGCCGCAGCCGACGCCCGCCGCCGAGGAGTTCGCGCTGCCCCCACAGGGCCCGCAGTTCCAGCCGCGCTAGGCCCGCGCCGGCCCGCCGCGGCAACCACCACCGCCGCCGCAACCGCCCCCGGAGCCCCCGCCCAGACGGCCGCCGGGCCGGGGCTCACTCCGCCTTGTACCCGCGCTGCCACTGCATCCCGAAGCCGTACAGCCGGTCGAGGTCCGCCTGGAACCCGTTCACGTAGCGCACCTCGCGCCGCACCGTGAGCGTGTTGTCCCCGGAGTTCTCGATCAGCACCACCGCGCAGGACCGCGCCGCCGGGGCCCGCTCCTCCAGCTTGACCTCGATCCGCGGCCCGGACTGCGGCACGATCGTCACCACCGCGTTGGCCTGCTCGAACGCCGGCGTGCCGTCGTAGATGTACACGAACACCAGCAGCCGCTTGAACTGGTCCTTCTTCTCCAGGTTGATGTACATCGTCTCGCCGGACGGCGCACCGTACTGGTCGTCGCCGCTGAGCTTGACGTACGGCGGGTGCTGGAGGTCCCCGAGGAGGCCGCCCAGCGGCTGCACCACACCCCGCTTGCCGTCCGTCAACTCGTACATGCAGGCCAGGTCGAGGTCGACGTTGTGCTGGGCGCTCTGGCCGGCGTCCGGCTCCATCGGCCTGAGGATGCGCGGGTTGAAGAGCCGTCGCACGGTATCCCGGGCGGACGCCCGCGGCGCCCCCGTCCGGGTGGTCCAGTGCAGGTTGACGTAGAGGTAGCCGGTGGTCGCCGCCGCACCGGTGATCGCGTGCTGCGGCGACGACTTGGTCAGGGTGACCTTGAACTGGCCGCCCGTGTCGAGGGTGTTCCGCTCCCCGCGCAGGTACTCCCAAATCGAGGCCATGCCGTCCTCCCCCAGCCCCGCCAGTCGCTCTGGCGGTCCGCCGCTCCATGATCGGGCATCAACCCGCCCGCCGGGTACCCGAACTCCCCTACCCACCGCCGCTGCGCGGACACCGCCCGGACACCGGCGGGTCGATTGGCGGGGCGAAGCCCACCTCCCGTACCATGCGGCCCCTTCGGACGCGATATCGTCTAGCCGCACAGGTGTCCCGCCCGCCCCCTGTCCGGGCGCGCCGGGCCACCCGTCCGACCACGACGCATCGTCAGGCCCGGTCCCGGGGACGGGCCCTGACCACCGTGTCGCACTGTGACCTGTCCCCTGCGGAAACCCGAGGCCCGACCCGCAATGAACCTGACCTCCATACAGCTGGTCTGGACCGTCATCGGCGGCGCAGCCCTGCTGTTCACCGCCATCCTGGTGGCGACGCTGCGCTTCAAGAACAACAACCGGAAGCAGGACGCCGGCGACTCCTGGGAGCGCAGCGAGGAGCGCCGCCGGCGCAAGGAGATGATCTACGGGATCTCCTCCTACGTCCTGCTGTTCTGCTGCGCCGGCGTCGCGGCCGCGCTCTCCTTCCACGGCCTGGTCGGCTTCGGCAAGGAGAACCTCGGCCTGTCGAACGGCTGGGAGTACCTGGTGCCGTTCGGCCTGGACGGCGCGGCGATGTTCTGCTCGGTGCTCGCCGTCCGCGAGGCCAGCCACGGTGACGCGGCGCTCGGCTCGCGCCTGCTGGTCTGGGTGTTCGCGATCGCCTCGGCCTGGTTCAACTGGGTGCACGCCCCGCGCGGCATCTCGCACGACGGCGCCCCGGAGTTCTTCTCCGGCATGTCGATCTCGGCCGCGATCCTCTTCGACCGCGCGCTGAAGCAGACCCGCAAGGCCGCGCTGCGCGAGCAGGGCCTCGTCCCCCGCCCGCTGCCGCAGATCCGCATCGTCCGCTGGCTGCGCGCGCCCCGGGAGACCTACGCCGCCTGGTCGCTGATGCTGCTGGAGAACGTCCGCAGCCTGGACGAGGCGGTCGAGGAGGTGCGCGAGGAGCGCCAGGCCAAGCTGGACGCCAAGATCCGGGCCCGCAGTGCCGACCGCCGCGAGCGCGCCGAGCTGAAGGCCATCTCGCGCCAGTCGGGCGGCATGCTCTCCCGCAACCGCGGCGGTCGCCAGGTGCCCGCCCTCGCTGCCGCCGGAGACGGCCCGAGCGCTACGGAGCCTGCCCTAGCCGCCGGGACCGACGCCCTCTCCACCACCGCCGGCGCCTCCGCGCTGGAGCCCGCCGCGCTCAGCTCCCTGGAGACCGGCCGCCGGACCCGCGGCACCGCCTCCGCCTCGGCCTCCTCCGCTTCCTCGGCCTCCTCGTCGTCCTACCGCAGCAGCTCGGCCATCGACCTGACGCCGGACGACGACACCCTGTCGATGCCCAAGCTGGACTCGCTGGAGCGCAAGCTGCGCGCCATCGAGCAGCAGCTCGGCTGAGCGGCATCCGCCCCGTACGACGCCGAACGGCCGTTCCCCACTCGGGAGGAACGGCCGTTCGGCATTGCCGCGGAGGGTGCCGAGGGACTACTGGGCGCTGCCCACCAGTTCCTTCTCCCCGTCCCCGTCTCCCCCGCCGCCGGTGCCCTCGCGCCGGTTGCGCAGGATCGACGAGCCGAGCGCGAGGGCGATGAAGGCGACGCCGATCAGGCCGGTGACGATCTCCGGGATGTGGTGCTCTATCCCGACCATCAGGATCACCGCGAGCGCGCCGATCGCGTAGTGCGCGCCGTGCTCCAGGTAGACGTAGTCGTCCAGGGTGCCCTTGCGGACCAGGAAGACGGTCAGCGAGCGGATGTACATCGCGCCGATGCCGAGGCCCAGGGTGATCTGGAAGATGTCGTTGGAGATGGCGAACGCGCTGACCACGCCGTCGAAGGAGAAGGACGCGTCCAGCACCTCCAGGTACATGAAGAGGAAGAACGCGGCCTTGCCGCCGACCTGGACGATCGACTTGCCGGCCTTCTCCGCCGCCTCCTCCTTCTCGACCTCCTCCTCCAGCCCCGACTCGAAGACCGAGGCGAGGCCGTTGACGGCGAGGTAGGTGATGAGGCCGAGCACGCCGGCGAGGAGCACCGTCTCGGCGTGGTCACCGGCGAAGAAGTTGGACATGAGCAGCAGCGTCACCAGGGCGACGACGGTGGAGAAGGCCTCCAGCTTGCCGACCTTCTGCAGCGGGCGCTCGATCCAGGCCAGCCAGTTGTAGTCCTTCTCCTCGAAGATGAAGTCGAGGAAGATCATCAGCAGGAAGACGCCGCCGAAGGCGGCGATGGCCGGGTTGGCCTCCTCCAGGTACTGGCCGTAGGTGAGGCCCTCGTACGTCTTGTCGCTGTGCAGCGCGAGGTCGATGACCGTCGCCGGGTTGAGGTGCGCGGTGAGGCCGACGACCAGCAGCGGGAAGATCAGCCGCATACCGAACACGGCGATCAGCACGCCGATGGTCAGGAAGATCTTCTGCCAGTACGGGTTCATCCGCTTCAACACCGTGGCATTGACCACCGCGTTGTCGAACGAGAGGGAGATCTCCAGGATGGAGAGGATCAGCACGACGCCGAATCCCTCGGCTCCCCAGAGCAGGCCGGCGGCGATCAGTCCGAGGATGGTGATCGCGAATGACCAGCCGAATGTGCGGAGGAACACGGGACTTGGTTACCTTTCGGGTTCAGGGCGGGACGATCATGACGATCGCGGCCTTTACTGTACGTTTACGCCGAAATCGAGAGCAATGCCCCGCAGGCCCGACGCGTAGCCCTGGCCCACCGCGCGGAACTTCCACTCGCCCGCGTACCGGTACAGCTCGCCGAAGATCATCGCGGTCTCGCTGGACGCGTCCTCGGAGAGGTCGTAGCGGGCGATCTCCTGGCCGTCCACCGAGTTGACCACCCGGATGTAGGCGTTGCGGACCTGGCCGAAGTTCTGCGACCGGTTCTCGGCGTCGTAGATGGACACCGGGAAGGCGATCTTGTCGACCTGAGCCGGCACCAGGTCCAGGTTGACCAGGACCACCTCGTCGTCGCCGTCGCCGTCACCGGTGAGGTTGTCACCGGTGTGCTCGACCGAGCCCTCGGGGCTCTTGAGGTTGTTGTAGAAGACGAAGTACTCGTCGCCCAGCACCCGGTTGTTCGAGCAGAGCAGGGCACTCGCGTCGAGGTCGAAGGGCGCGCCGGTCGTGGACCGGGCGTCCCAGCCGAGACCGACCTGCACCTGCGTCAGGTTCGGCGCGGCCTTCGTGAGCGAGACGTTGCCGCCCTTGGCGAGCGTGACACTCATGGGCTGTCCTTCCTCCCTTGCCTCCCGGGGCGCATCTCAGGTCTATTCCCCCGCGACCCCGGCCGGCCCCTTCCGGCCGGCTGAACTTTCCTGAACTCCCATCCTTCCAGTGCTGCGGGAACGACGGAACGGCCGGGGCGGCCGCCGACGCCGTCG